>NZ_JAAHHU010000037.1:0-55978 GCF_010672095.1 Moorena sp. SIO3I6
CTAAAGCCATATCTTTTTTAATTGGATTAGTGATTTCCCTAGCCTTGAATATCGATACCATCAATATCAGCAATCAATTCTATAAAAACCACAGTGTAAGAGCTGCTGTCAATCAAGTCACTAATAGGATTGTTAATGAAACCGGTGCCTGTTTACAGCAAGAATCAAACAGTAATGACTGTTATGATAGTATCACCTCAGCTGTAGATGACCTAGCTTTCCTTCCCATTGGCTGGGGAGAAACTAATCTTGTAGAGCAGTTTGAAGAACCCAATCATCTTCCCAGAGAGCTGGGTTTGACTTGGGTTTACTTCAAATTCGTTGTAGGGATTATTTTGAGTGCGATCGCGATCTGTATGGGAGCCCCCTTTTGGTTTGAAGTACTAAATAAGTTGGTCAACGTTCGTAATACTGGAGAAAAACCAAAATCCTCTAAATAGACTCCCAACTGCTAGCCCTATTTAGGCTGCAAGGCAAGAACTATAGCCTCGGTCCAGTCTAACTTGATAGGTTTAAACCTACAGGGTAAGTAGCACGAACTGCTTTTTCCAGTATTTGCTTCCTCTATCTTGAAGTATAATTGGAGATTAAATTTACCACCCTTTTTAATCACATTATTCAAGTCTTTCTCCGGAAATAAGGCATCTTTAATCTTTTCATCGCTCAGCTTAAATTCGCAATTTTGACCAGGACGAATTTTACCAACGTCTTGGCTTTTGGGGGCTTCTTCCATATCATCAGAGTTTACCCAAACCATGGGTCTTCCATTATTTTCTAAGTCAGTTATCAGACTCTTGTCCCAGTCTATTTCAATATAAACAGGATTCTCGTTGGTTTTATTTTTAACAGTCAGTTTAAGATCCTTTAACTCATCCAATTTATAGCTAGGATCGAAGCCAAAGTTGACTTCCATGAAATCATTAAGTTCTTTCTTTTCCAGTTGCTGATTGATAGCATCAGAGTCTACCTCAACGGTTATGAGTTTGTCTATTTCCTGGAAAGCTTTGTACAAAACGTAAGTAACACCGATTATATAAATCGTCAGAATTAGCAAGTTTTGGTCGTTATCCATGGATAGTAAACCTCTTAAAAATAGTAGTTGAAGGTTTTATTCGTAACGGGGGATAAGTACAGTTTGGATAATTATTGGTAAATTATACTCCATAAATAAGTTTACCCAAGATTGACTCACGCCATTACTAATGACGAATCAAAAAGCAGCTTGTCCGTTAGGACAAGCTGCTTCAAGGCTTTATGCTAGCAAAGCAAGAGACTAGCTAATGGCACTAGATCATGGCACTAGATCATGGCACTACATCATGCCCATGCCGCCCATGCCACCCATGCCGCCCATGCCGCCCATGCCGCCCATGTCGGGAGCAGGAGCAGCAGATTTAGGTTCAGGTTTCTCTACCACCAGGGCTTCTGTGGTCAAGACCATACCAGCGATAGACGCAGCATTCTGTAGGGATGAGCGTACTACCTTGGCAGGGTCAATAATACCTGCAACAATCAAGTCTTCAAGGGTGTCAGTAGCAGCATTATAGCCAACGTTACCAGTACTCTCCCGTACTTTCTCCACAATTACGGAACCTTCAACACCAGCATTATCCGCCATCTGACACAGGGGAGCTTCTAATGACTTGGCTACAATACCTGCACCAACTTTCTCTTCCTGCTCTAGGCCATTTGCCACTGCAGGAATTTTTTCTATTAAGCGAATCAGGGTTGTACCACCACCAGGAACAATCCCTTCATCTACCGCAGCTTTAGTAGCATTGAGGGCATCTTCAATCCGCAGCTTGCGGTCTTTGAGTTCTGTTTCAGTTGCCGCACCAACCTTAATCACTGCTACACCACCGGCCAGTTTAGCAATCCGTTCTTGCAGTTTCTCCTTATCGTATTCGGAGTCAGTTTCTGCTAGCTGGCGGCGGATTTGCTCAACTCGCTTTTCTACATCTCCCTTAGTTTGACCACCAGCTACAATGGTGGTGCTGTCTTTGTCAATGCTAACTTTGGTAGCATTTCCCAGCATATCTAGGGAAACAGTATCCAGGCTCAAACCAACGTCTTCGGATATCACCTGACCACCGGTCAAAACTGCAATATCCTGTAACATTTGCTTGCGGCGATCGCCAAATCCTGGTGCCTTGACGGCTGCAGCATTCAATACACCCCTAGCCTTATTCACCACCAGAGTTGCCAAGGCTTCTCCTTCTAGATCTTCGGAAATAATCAGCAACGGTTGACCGGCACGAGCTACTTTTTCCAGAATCGGTACCAAATCCTGGATAACACTAATCTTTTTATCGGTAATCAGGATGCAAGGGTTTTCAAATTCCACTGTCATCCGTTCGTTATCGGTCACGAAGTAAGGGGAAATATAACCCCGATCGATCTGCATCCCTTCCACTACCTCTAATTCGGTGGAGAGGGATTTAGATTCTTCAACGGTGATCACACCATCTTTGGTGACCTTTTCCATGGCTTGGGCAATCATGTCACCCACTTCTTGATCGTTACCGGCGGAGACTGTAGCAACTTGAGCGATCCCAGTTCCCTGAACCGGCTGTGCCATTGCCTCAATCTCTTTGACCAGCTCGGCAACAGTTTTCTCAATTCCTCGGCGCACAGCTACAGGATTTGCCCCAGCTGCCACATTCTTAAGACCTTCCCGAATCATGGCTTGAGCCAGAATGGTAGCTGTGGTAGTGCCATCCCCAGCAACGTCTTTAGTCTTGGATGCGACTTCTTGAATTAGTCTAGCGCCAGTATTTTCTAAGGGGTCTTCCAGTTCAATCTCTTTGGCAACGGTAATACCATCATTGACAATCTGGGGTGCCCCATACTGTTTTTCCAGAAGCACATTACGACCTTTTGGACCAAGGGTAATACGTACAGCATCAGCTAGGGCATTGACCCCCCGCTCCAATGAACGTCTGGATTCTTCGTCAAACGAAACGATTTTTGCCATAGGTTGTTTGAACTTGCTTTGTGTCTCCATTAGCAAATTTAGCACTCTTACACGAAGAGTGCTAATTCGTCTGACAATTTTGAACTTTCAAGAACTTGAAACACCGACGTGCCGGGGGGTTCAAGCCATAACCATACCACCATCGACATTAAACACTTGTCCAGTGATATAGGCAGCAGCTGGATCAGCTGCCAAAAACCTTACCATCCCAGCTACTTCTTCTGGCTGACCGTAACGACCTAGAGGGATCTGCTCGATAATGGCTTCTGACTTAAGGTCACTGGTCATATCAGTGTCAATAAAACCGGGAGCTACGGCATTGACTGTAATGCCACGACTAGCAAACTCTTTGGCAACGGTTCTGGTCAAGGCAATCACACCAGCCTTGGCAGCACTATAATTGGCTTGACCAGGGTTTCCCATCTGTCCTGACACGGAAGCAATATTGATAATCCGACCAGACTTTTGCTTGAGCATCAGTTTGCTCACTGCTTTGATACATAAAAATACCCCAGTCAGGTTCAGATCAATTACTGCCTGCCAATCTGAGGGTTTCATCCGCAATAACAAGTTGTCGCGGGTAATCCCAGCATTATTCACTAGCACGTCTATACGACCAAACTTTTCGAGAGTCCCTTTAACTAGGGCATCGACTTGTTCAGCTTGAGACACATCAGCCTGAAGTGCTAAGGCTTCACCCCCAGCATCCATGATAGCCCCTACGACCTGATCAGCTGCAGTACTGGAACTGGCGTAGTTGACTACAACCTTTGCCCCTGACCCAGCTAAGGCCAGGGCCACAGCTCGACCAATTCCTCGCGAGGCACCGGTCACGATGGCTATGCGATCGCTTAATTGTTGCGCAGATGTCTGTAATGTTTCCATAAACCTTGAACTGTTTTCTATCCTGCCTGATTTTGTCCTGTGGGCAGGAACGGTTTCCTCCAAAGTTAACTTTACCGGAATCTTTGGTTAATCCAGCTATCACACAATCCCAAAGATTTTGGACTAGAATCGAGCAGAAGGACTAGGAAAGGTTTTCTTGCTCATGGCCGTTAAAAAGCAGTTCAAAACATTCCAAGAATTATTATCTGGCTCAGATGTGCCGGTGTTGGTAGATTTCTATGCCACTTGGTGTGGGCCATGTCAGATGATGGCTCCTATCCTAGAACAGGTCAAGGCTGAGCTCAAAGATCGTTTGCAAGTTGTAAAAATTGACACGGACAAATACCCCCAGCTAGCCTCCCAGTATGGCATTGAGGCGTTACCAACCTTGGTACTGTTTAAAAACGGTCAGCCTCTACAACGGATAGAGGGGTTCAGACCAGCAGAAGACCTTATTCCACTATTACAAGCTTTGATTTAAGATAATTAGGGGTGAGATTCTCCTTGCCCTTTGACCTTTTTTCCCAGGGTAATGGGATGAGCCCCCCTGATTTATCTGGGATTTATCCGGGGGATATCAGCGTGCTAGACCAAAAAACCTAGCTAGGAAGATGGGGCTTCATCGGAAGAGGCATCGGAAGAGGCATCGGAAGAAGAATCCGAAGAGGAATCCGAAGAGGAATCCGATTCTTCTTGGGCAGATGGGGTCGCATCGCTGCTAGGTGTCGCTGATTTTTCTTTCTCTTTAGCACGCTCCTCCCGCTTTTTACGATCAGCTTGAATGGCATCTTCTATCACTACCCGAGCCTGTGCCATTTTTTCCAGGTTGCTGCGGTACAACTCCAAGTCTTTTTTTAGCTTTTCGGAAGGAAGGTTTAATCCACTGCTAATTTTGTTAAGTACCTCTTCGAGCTGTTTTTGATCCTGAGCTAACTCCGAGTCCGCCTGCTCTAGTAGTGAAAATAAACCAATGGCAAACAATCTGCTGTACTTAAACTGAGAATTTTGTGCGATCGCAGCTATAGTGGTAGCCAAATCCCCAGTCCCATTCTCAGAGGTTGGGGAACTTAACCAGGAGATCAAATCTTGCCCAGACATAGACTCTACGCTGGTTTTGAGCCTTTGGGCATCTTCCTGGTACTGCTGAGCTTCACCTCCGACTGCTTGACACAGAGCATTAAAAATTGATTCTTTATCATGTTCCGGTTGATAGCTCTGCATAAACCGGTCAAAGCATGTCACCACACCTAAGCCATAGATGGGGTCGTAGTTAAAATCGACATTAACCGACAGCAAATGCATCTCTACCATCAACTCTTCCACTACACGTCGGTAAATAGAGTTGATGGGGCGAGTGTGATAGGTGTAAAAATCCCGTTTAGTATCCGAGACTGTGCGAACAGTATTCACAAGGCAGATCAGAATTGAAGCTTTATATTATTTTTATTATCTCCGATGAAGCGCCTAGCACCAAATCAAAGATGATGGTGGGGGTTGCCAGTTTCATCCGCCGATGCCAGATTGGTTGATTCAGGTGGGGATACTACTGGATAAACCATCTAAGGCTTCTTCCTCCGTTTCAAAAATTTCAAACACCGTGTCCATCATAGTGACTTCAAACACGAGCTTGGCGTCTGGATGAACAGAACAAATGCGAAAGCTGCCCTTAATTTTGTCAGCATCTCGCATGCCAGCCACTAAGGATGTCAAACCCGAACTATCAATAAAGTCAACCTGACTCAGATTAACCACTACATGCCTGCGCAGTTGGGAAATACACTCTTGCAATTTCAGACGAAAAGGCCAAGCTGTAGTGATGTCCAGGCGTCCAATCGGTTTCAAAACAATCACATTTGTACCATCTTCAGTAGTATGAGTTTTCTGATCGATATGAACCATCAGCACCTCCTTGTCGCAGCTACCGCTGATTGAAACCTTACCAAATCTAATCATTAAGAGTTTAGAGTGCGTCCCGAACGATTCAGGTGCGACCCGTGGCGAATTTAATTCTTAATGGGTCAAGGGCACCTGTAGGACTAGCGCCACCTTTAGCCCCTGACTGCTTCCCAGCCAACTGAAAAAGCTCCAAAATGTTTTTTAATTAATACGCCCTGACTAATACGCCCTGACTAACAAATTAAGCGGGGAAGACTTTTCTTAAAGCAAGCCCTCTGTGATTGGGATCATAGAGCTACTCACTGCAAGCTAGTTTAGCTTACAGTGATTGGTGAAATGTCAGGGAGCGTATCCAAATTTTTGCACAAATCTGGCCATAAGACCTGAAGATGAAGGTAATGATGGGGATGAATCTTGGATTTCTATTCTATCTTTACCCAGCTATCAGTCGTCAGGTATCAGTTATCAGCTATCAGCTATCAGTCGTCAGGTATCAGTTATCAGCTATCAGCTATCAGTCGTCAGGTATCACTTATCACTTATCAGTTATCAGTTATCACTTATCAGTTATCACTTATCAGTTATCACTTATCAGTTATCAGCTATCAGCTATCAGCTATCAGCTATCAGTCATTGGCCGTAGGCCATGGTACTTGAGGTGCTATCAGCTTGTGAATAAGCGATGCAGCGCCGCCAAAGGGGGTTTCCCCCATGAGCTACTGCATCAAGACAACAGGTAAGCATTGGAATAATGCTGAGTTACTTCAGCTGACGACTGATAGCTGACGGCTGATACCTGACGGCTGATTAGCTGACGGCTGATAGCTGACGGCTGATAGCTGACGGCTGATAGCTGACGGCTGATAGCTGACGGCTGATAGCTGACGGCTGATAGCTGACGACTGATACCTAACATCGACCTAGTATTGCCATAAGTGATATGACAACAGTTTAAGCTGTCCAGTTTGCCCAGTCTTGAGGCTTGAGAAATGTCTCATACAGTTCAGCTTCGGGTGTATTGGGTTCAGGTTGGTAACCGTATTCCCAACGCACCAAGGGGGGTAAGGACATCAGGATGGATTCAGTACGCCCGTTAGTTTGCAGACCAAAAATTGTGCCTCGGTCATACACCAGGTTAAATTCTACATATCGACCCCGACGATAGAGTTGGAAGTTACGCTCTCTGTCTCCATATTCCATATTGCGACGGCGCTCTACAATGGGTAGATAAGCGGGTAAAAAGGACTCAGAGCAGGTTGTGACAAAGGCAAATAACTCTTCCCAACTCCGAGGCAAAACCCCAAGCTTGTCACTGTAAGCTGCTGCGGGACCATCTGGATGGGGACCACGATAGAGTTTACCCGTGCCATCTTGATAGTCAAAAAATAAGCCCCCAACACCCCGCATTTCTTGACGGTGTTTCAGATAAAAATACTCATCGCACCAAGACTTGAAGACTGGGTAATATTCAGGGTGATGAGTATCACAGGCTTGTTTCAATTGGCGGTGCAAATGGGCAGCATCTTCAGCAAAGGGATAGTAAGGGGTCAAATCGATTCCCCCACCAAACCACCAGACTGGTCCTGCCTCAAAGTAGCGATAATTTAGGTGAACTGTGGGCACATAGGGATTACGAGGATGCAATACTAGGGAGGTACCAGTAGCGAAAAAACCATGTCCAGCTGCCTCGGGGCGCTGCTTCAAAATTGAAGGTGGCAGCTGTTTGCCCCAAACTTCCGAAAAGTTAACCCCACCCTGTTCGATTACTGAACCATCGCGCATCACACGGGAACGACCACCACCCCCTTCTTCTCTTTCCCAAGCATCTTCTGTGAAGGTGCCAATCCCGTCATCTTTTACTAGAGCTTCACAAATCGTATCTTGCAGCTGTTGCATCAACTGCTTGACTCTCTCCCTAGAGTCAGCAGGAGGTAAAGAAGTGGTATTAGTGGTAGTTGTTGTGTCCGTCTGAAAAGCTGTCATAAACAATCCTAGTGAGTATCTAAGCCAAACCTTAAGTTTGCCTTGCCAATGTTATTGGTTGGTAATTATTGGTTGGTAATTATTGGTTGGTAATTATTGGTTGGTAATTATTCGTTGGTACGATCGGGTACCTTCAGGGGAAGCCCTGGGGGTTGGCAAAACTCCCAGGCAGTTGAGATCATATCCTAAATAAAGATGGATTTTTCAACCAAAGCCATTTGGGGAAGATCATAAATCTGCCTGAGCATAGCTGCGGGAGGCGTGTAGTGATTCTTAATTTTTCTTTCAAGTTAATTGCTGGTCACGAGGGGGTTTGGTGTAAGTTTTCCCTCTTCAAGACCTATCGCGCCCTGAGTACTGCCCCAGTGGAAGTTCTCTGGCAAAAACTGATCAACTTAGCAGATGTGTCTTGGAATCCTCTGCTGTCAAGTACCAATGCTCCAAAAGGTTTAATGGCTAAACCTGGTTTAATTTATCAGGTAGTCACTCGCTTGATCCCCATTCCGGTGCGAATTTTTGTAGAGCGTGTCTTACCCGGTGAGCTACTCAGTATAAGATTTCTGGCAATTCCTGGAGTTGAAAATCGCGTCACTTACCAGGTAGAGTCCACCCTTTGTGGTACTTATATTTCCTACTCAGTTACTTTAAAAGGCTGGTTATCACCCTTAATCTGGTGGATGATTCGCCCCTACGTGGCGCGGGTGGTATTTGAATTAGCCCAGGCTGCCGAGCAGGTCGGAGCAATCTAAACTTATAGCCGTTGACCCTTGGGAGAGGTAGACACCAACAATCCACCAGTGCCAAAGCTGGTCTACCCTCCTTACAAGGGTAGGTTTTTTACAAAGGGGCGAGTATTTACTTTTATTAGGTATAAATTCTTAAGAAAATATGTATCAAAATACACAATTATTTCCGGGATAATTCTCCCCATTTCCCGCTCTTCCCCTCCTGGGAGGGGTTAGGGGTGGGTTCCGATTCCCGTTCCCCTCCTGGGAGGGGTTAGGGGTGGGTTCCGATTCCCGTTCCCCTCCTGGGAGGGGTTAGGGGTGGGTTCCGATTCCCGACTCCCGACCCAAATGTAAAAAACCTACCCCTGTGAGGTTCCCCCCACTCGCGCTTTGGATCAAGACAGGGACAAGAGTTTCAGGTTTTTTGTCCTGATTTAATAAAAGGTCGTAATAATACCACTTTAATAGAAGTTTATTGATTACTGACACACCTATCCGGACTTAATCGATAAATATTGAAAATGTTAAAGTACGAGGCTCCTAGCAGAGCCTAACTTTAGGATAGGCTGTAGCCAAATGAGTGACTTTTTTCAGTATACCTGTGGTTACCCTTCGGATACGGCGGTTTGCACCAAGGCAAGAATGTCTTAAAGCCAATCAGCGCCAATAAAGACTGTCCCTCATATATTTTATAAACGCTATATGTTCATTTTTTGATGAAATTACTGTTTACAAAAATCAGAGATATTCAGGTTTTTTTAAACTGTAATTATTTGTTTAACTTAATTACCAATTTACTCACCATTTGTATTCATATAAATAAAATTTTATATGTAATTATTTAGCTATCAGCTATCAGCTATCAGCTCTCAGCTTTGAGCAAGGAGCTTTTAAATAAAACAAGTAAGCATTCGTTTAATCTTTGTTACGTCAGCACCTCAAGTAGCTTGAGCTAAAAGCTCACGGCTGAATCCTGAATGCTGACGGCTGACGGCTGACGGCTGATGGCTGAATGCTTACGTTTATATTTATTTTTATATTAAATTTAAGTTTAAATCAATATATTTAAATACATTATTAATCAGCAATTAAACCCCTCGTCAAAAAAATACTCAACAAAAGTATCGAGAAATGCAGCCAGATATTACCAAGTATATAGGACAAGATAACGATAACATTATAGAAAAGCCAATCCAAGACTATCTGCCACAACTATTGACCAAAATCGAATCGGCTTTGTTAGCAAATTCGTTAGTTGACGACTGTGTTGTCCTGGAGAGTAAAATTACAGAAGAAAAGAAAAAAATAGCCCTCAGAGACAATTGTAGTTTTTTGCCTATTATTGCCTATGTAGTCTCAGCTGGATCATCTTCATCAGAACAACTGCGATCGCTCCTGCAAGGGGTCGTGTCAGACACCATCTCAGACACTCTGCTATCTAGTGGTGAACCAAAATTTGGTGAACCAAAAGTCCCCCCTAATTTCTCCCCTAACATAATTATTGTTCCGGTAACTACCTTGCCCCTAACTCCCACAGGTGAGATAGATCAACAAGCACTAGCTTCTGTAGAAATAATTGATACCGACTTAGTGCAGCAATGGGAAGAGCAGCTACAGTCATATAGTTATGGAGGGGCAGAAATCAAGCAAGTCGCCGTAGTTCTACAAGACTACACCCAGCCCGACACACCCCTACATCTATTAGACCTACTTCCACCCTCCACCGAAACTAGTCCAAAGCAACCTACAGAATTATCACAAGCCAAGCCCCTACCGAGCCCTTACCCCAAGGCATCTTCCGATTGCGTTCCCGTAGCGACTCAGGGGGAGCATCGCTCAAATTCCACCCCATCAAAACCCGCCATCAGTCATGGTGAAGCGCTACAGTTACCAACAGATATCTCAACTCTCTCCCAAGCGCTACTAAAAACTGCAAGGGTTGCGCCGGAGCAAGGGATTATCTATCTCGACTCTGATAGTCAGGGAAATACTCACCAAAACTATCAATCTTACCCAGCTCTCCTCGAAGAAGCACAGCAGATTCTTGGTGGCTTAAGAAAACTAAATCTAAAGCCTCAAGACAAAGTAATCTTCCAATTTGACCAAAATCAAGACTTCATTCCAACCTTCTGGGCTTGTATTTTGGGCGGTTTTGTCCCAGTCCCGATTGCGATCGCACCGACCTATGAGTCATCTAACAGTACTGTCAATAAGCTGTGCAATGCCTGGAAAATGCTAGAGCAACCGGTCATCCTAACCAGTGATACCCTTGCTCCAGCAATCCGTGGTTTATGCTTTCCCGTAGCGGCTCCTACCGAGCATCCCTTGCCCAAAAAAGAAATTTTAATTGAAACCGTAGACAACTTGCGCTCATCTGAGCCTGACCTAAATTACTATCACAGCCAACCGGATGATTTAGCAATATTGTTACTGACCTCTGGAAGTACAGGAATGCCTAAAGGCGTCAGGTTGAGCCATAGCAATTTAATTAATAATGTCGCCGCCAGTGCCCAGAGGAATAATCTGACCCAAGATGATATCTCCTTGAACTGGCTTAACTTAGACCATGTTGGCTCTCTGGTACGCTGTTGTATTCGGGATGTCTATGTCGGTAACCTGCAAATCCATGCTCCCGCTAAAGCTTTCTTGGAAAATCCCCTCAATTGGTTGGATTGGATTGAAAACTATCGGGTTACCTTTGCCTGGGCTCCTAATTTTGCCCTAGGTTTGATAAATCAGAAAATAAATCAGAAATCCGTTGCTAACAGCCACCGGAAATGGGATTTATCTTCCCTCAAATCTGTATTAAGTGTGGCTGAGCCGATTGTACCTCAAACTGCAAAGCGATTCTTGCAGTTGCTTTCTCCCCATGGGTTATCGGTCAATGCCATGCATTCAGCTTGGGGAATGTCTGAAACCTGTGCTGCTGTGGTATTTTCCCATCGGTACTTGTTGAATTTACCGTCGGATAACCAGTCTGTTAACCACTCTGTTGTAGAAGTTGGCAGACCTGTGCCTGGCTTTTCTGTGCGGATTGTGGATGCACTCGGACAAATAGTTGAAGAAGATACAGTGGGTCAGGTACAGATTTCTGGTCCGATGGTTAGTGATGGTTATTACCAGAATCCTGAGCTAAATCGAGAAGCCTTTACACCGGATGGATGGTTAAAAACCGGAGATAATGGTGTACTGCGTGACGGACGTCTCACGATTACCGGTCGAGAAAAAGATGTCATTATTATTAATGGTCTCAATCACTATAGTTATGAAATCGAAGCAGTGGTTGAGCAGGTAGAGGGGGTGATTCCCTCTTACACAGCAGCTTGCGGAATTCGACAACCAAGTAAAGATACTGACCAATTGGTCATTTTCTTCCATACTGATTGGTCTGAGGATGACCAGTTAACCCCATTACTCCAGGACATCTCCACTGAGGTGGTTAGCAAACTAGGGGTGAGTCCGAGTTATCTTATTCCTCTACCAAAACAGGCAATCCCCAAGAGTTCGATTGGGAAAATTTTGCGATCGCAACTCAAGGAGCAGTTTAACGCTGGTGAATTTGACCCGATTCTCAAAAAAGTTGATTGTCTTCTGGGTAATGAGAATACCCTTCCAGACTGGTTTTATCGTAAAGTTTGGCATCGAAAAGAAGCAGTCACCTTAGGTAGGACACCTACAAATGGTCGAACTCTGATATTTCTAGACTCCTTGGGATTAGGAGAAGTATTGTGCTCCAAGCTAGGTAAAGACCAATGTGTAGCAGTGGAACCCGGAGCCCCCGGAGCCGATTTTTTGCGACTTACAGGTGCCCAACTTACAGATGCCCAACTTACAGACAACCGCTATTCTATTGACCCCACCAATCCTGATCACTATCAGCAATTACTGAAGTCGTTGGTGGAAACCGACCAACCCATCGCACAGATTCTCCATTTGTGGACCTATGACGAGTATCCGGGAGAAATTGAGTCATCCGAAGCACTAGAACAAGCTCAGAATCAGGGCACTTACAGTCTACTATTTTTAATTCAGGCTTTGGATGGTTTGAAGTCACAGTTGAATTCACCCTTGAGAATTCTCAATTCAGAAGTCCAGTTGACTGTGGTTTCTAGCTATACACAGCCTACCTCGCCCCAGGATGACATTGCCTATGAGAAAAGTCCGATTCTGGGTCTGATCAAAACCTGTCCGAGAGAACTGCCTTGGCTGAACTGTCGCCATATCGATATACCTGTGGATGACCACCACATTAATGGGTTTCATATCCTGCGGGAAATGGCTGTATGTCAGAAAGAGCGAGAAGTAGCATACCGCAATCGCAACCGTTTGGTACCCTTACTCGAAAAAGCTGACCTACCCCAACTCGAAAAACAGGAATTGCCCTTTAAGCAAAAGGGAATGTATTTGATTAGTGGGGGTTTGGGAGGGATTGGAGTAGAAATTGCTAAATTTCTCCTAAACCACTATCAAGCTCGTCTGCTTTTAGTCGGTCGAACCCCCTTACCAGAGCCGACTACCAAAGGAAACCATTTAAAGGATGGAAATGGGTTAGCACCTGCCGTCAGAGCCTATCAAAACCTAGAGCAACTGGCCGAGCAACTGGGAGGAGAGATACGCTACGAGGCCGTGGATATTTGTGATTTAGCTCAGTTGCAACAGGTGGTTGAACGAGCCCAGTCTGACTGGCAAGCTTTCCTTGAAGGGGTCATTCATTTGGCCGGAATTGCCCCAGAACATTTTTTAGTAGAGGAAACCCGCAACAGTTTTGCTGCTACACTTCGTCCCAAGCTTTTAGGGTCGTGGGTACTGCATCAACTAATTAAAGATCAGCCAGACAGTGTTTTTATCAGCCTTTCTTCCGTGCTAGCCTTCTTTGGGGGAGCGACAATTGGTGCTTATGCTGCCGCTAATAATTTTCTAGAGTGCTTCTGCTACTACCAGCGGCACAAGACCTTGGTGCGCAGCTACTGCTATGGCTCAAGCACATGGGTTGAGACCACCCTCAATCGGAGTAAACAGATTAGGGAGTCCCGTCGTGCCTTAGGTCAGTACGGAATTTTCAACCAACAGGGAATCAATTCTATTCTCGCTGGGCTGCACCACGACCAACACTCCCTGATTTTGGGTTTGGATGGCAGCAATCCCTATGTTAGACGATACACCCAACAGCCACCATACCATCGGCAGCGGGTATCGGTATATTTCACGGCGGTTACAGAACTATCTGTTGCTCAGTTGCAGAGGTTAGAGGCATTCGTTCCTTTTGGAACCTCTATCACCCCTAAGTTTCAGCAACTCCAAGCTATGCCCCTAACTCCCGCAGGTGAAATCGACCGAGAGCAGTTGATTTCACCAAGCAAGGATACTGAAAACGTCTTGCCAGTAACCGATATAGAGCGTCAACTGGCTAGCATTTGGCAGAAGGTGTTGGGAGTTTCCCAGATTGGCATCGATGACAACTTCTTCGGGTTAGGAGGAAATTCCCTCCTAGCTGTGCAGCTATCTAGTGAGATTGAGAAGACCTTCGGCAAACAACTGCCCCTAGCTGCTCTATTCCAAGCACCAACCATCAAGCAACTCGCTCAACTTCTGTGCCAGTCAGAATGGTCATCCTCTTGGTTTTCCCTAGTGCCCATTCAACCTAGTGGTTCCAAGCCAGTTGTGTTTGCGATTCACATCCTTGGGGAAGGGTTTATATACTACCGCGATTTGGTACGTTATCTTGGTTGGGACTATCCAGTTTATGGACTAAGTTATGGACTAGCAGCGGCTACTAAAGCCGACAACATCAATACCAAACCGGGTATAGGTAATGGACTCAAGGAGTTAGCCGCTCACTACATTGAGGAAATGCGACGGTTTCAACCCGAAGGGCCTTATTTTCTACAAGGGGTATCCCTCGGAGGTCAAATCGCCTTTGAAATGGCTAAGCAGCTTGATGCTCAAGGTCAGACTGTAGCAATTGTTGCCTTGTTTGATAGCTATGCTATTGGTTATCAGTGGAAGCCCTACGAAAATACCACCGTCTTACAACGGTACACTTTATTTTGGATACAAAAACTACAAACCTATTGGAATAACCTTTGGAGACTTGAACCTGACAAAAGGCGAGCTTATTTGTCTGAGAGAATCAGAGCGTTTGTCAGACATTATAAATCTGGAGCATACAAACGGCAATTCCAGTGGTTTGCTAAAAAGTCTAACTTATCTACCGAACCTGCTTTACCAAACCCTAATTTGGTTGATGGCATCTCAGATATCCAAAATGCTAACTATGAGACTCAACCATCTGAGCTGTCATCAGTCTACCCAGGGAAAATAACTCTCTTTCGAGCTAAACAGCAACCTCCAGGACATTACCATGACCCTCTTAATGGTTGGGATGGTATGGCAGCTTCTGGCATTGAAGTTCACCATATTCCTGGTGATCATATCTCAATGATGCTAGAACCCAATGTCCGGGTTTTGGCTGAAAAATTGAAAGCTTGTTTAGATAAGCTTTAAGAAACTATTAAGGATGAACTATGAAAAGGGAGTCGGGAGTCGGGAATCGGAACCCACCCCTAACCCCTCCGAGGAGGGGAACGGGAATCGGGAATCGGGAGTGTGGGGAGAGAGGGGAGTGTGGGAAGAATTTTCCACAACAGATGCAGCGCCGACCTGAGACGGTTTCCCCATCAGCAACGGTTGTGGTTTGTCCCATTAGCAACTGCATCTTGAGGGGGGAAGAAAATTGACTGTACCTGATAAATATCAGAAACGCTATAAAAATATTTCCTATCTCCCCATCTCCCCATCTCCCCATCTCCCCATCTCTCCATCTCCCCATCTCCCCATCCTCACAGGGGTAGGTTTTTTACATTTGGGTCGGGAGTCGGGAATCGGGAGTCGGGAATCGGGAGTCGGGAATCGGGAAAAGCGGGAAATGGAGAGAATTATCCCGGAAAATAGTGTATATTTTGATACATATTTTGAGGAATTTCTACGTAATCAAAGTACCTACTCGCCCCTTTGTAAAAAACCTACCCTTATGAGATCTCCCCATCTCCCCATCTCCCCACACCCCATCTCTCCACATACGCTAGTTGAGTCTATTACCTTATATATATATGCTTCCCTTCTTCAGAGGCATTTTGCGATGCTCTGTAGGAGCCGCTGGGTGAACGCAAAAGCGAATATTATATGAACAACCAATCAGTCAACTTAACAGCTAAGAAGACTAACAGCAAGCTTACTATCCTATTTGATGGGGGGTCTCGTGGGAATCCTGGCATAGCTGGTGCTGCTGCTGTTATTAAACAACCGGGAGCTAAAACCATTAGCGTTAGTCAATTTTTTCCTCATGCTACCAACAATGAGGCCGAATATACCGGAGCCATTCTTGGGTTAGAGAAAGCCTTAGAAATCGGTGCTGGGCAGGTAGTGCTAAAAGGAGATTCTCAACTGGTTATCAATCAGCTTAAAGGTACCTGGAGAGTTAAAACACCCCACTTACGACCCTTATGGACCAAGGCTAAGTCATTGCTAAATCAGTTTGACTCTGTTCAATTGGAGTGGATTCCCCGAGCACAGAATTCAGAAGCCGATGCCGTTGCGAATCAGGCTATGGATCAACGCAAAGGGGTTAACGCTGTAAGAAAGAAAGCAACTGAGTTGCCCAAGGTTCAACCTTCTTTACCAAAACTTGCTGATCAGTTCTCTGAGTTGCCCAAGGCTAAACCTGTACCAAAACTTGCTAACCAGATCTCTGAGCTGATTGCCCTCGGAAAAAATGCTAAATTTAAAGATTTCCTTAATTTAAAAAGTGGTCGGGATGAGTTTACTAGCAAGCGATTCCCCACCCTAAAGGAAATGGTACCTAGTCCTGTTCAAGATGCGATCGCATCGGCTATGGCTGATGCCGATGAATCTACCTTAGCCAGGGTATACCGCTGGTATCTCAGAGGATTACCGGTAGACCTAGCAATTAGAAAAGTCCAGGTCGATTTAGAAGTATCTGAAAATATTATCCAGCGTCGTCAAAAAAATCAACAAACCTTTGAATTATAACACATGATTATCCCTCTAGCAATCCTAGGGAATTTGTAACAAGTAAAAACTTTGATCAACCCCTCAGTACTTAGTAATTAGGACTAGATTTATACAAAATGCGACTGGTTCAGAATTAGGATTGCGATCGCAACCGTGGCTTTTGCCTGTGATCTATATCATAGGCGGAAAGCAAAAGATGAGTTACTATTGTGGGTACCAGATTTGGGTAGCAGATGTGGGTACCAGAGTCACCTGGCCAGGTGTAGGGTTAAGCTCAAACCAAAAAAAATACTAAAGAGCTATTGTTGAGAGTTCCTGACAGGATAAATAAAAGCTATCTATAAGTGCTTCACTACAGTAGTAGAAGCTCAGAGCTAATCCAACAGGAGTTCAATAAATTGGTTACTCAGAAACGGTGACCCCAACTAGGGGATTTGACGATCTGGTGCTTGGGTAGGCAGAACAAAATGTCTTTCACCTTGCCATCTTTGATCTTGCCACTCGTCAAAGACTTTTTATTTATTGCAATAAATTGGTTAAGTCATGGAAGCACATCGATTACATCAAGCAATCAACTATCAAAATGTCATGGAAATCTTAGTGGCTCAGGAAATAGAGCTTCAAAAGTCTCGACTTTCCCCAAAGCTAGCTAAGTATATAAACCAGGTAGAAGTGGCTACCTACGCCCTCAATCGTTTACCACCTCTGTATGCTTCCTGTGAAGAGGGGAGGCGTCAGCAGCAGTTAAAGGGACACAAAAAACTAAGGCAGCAGATTACCACTACTGTGCGTCAAGCCTTTGCTGCGGTGCAACGAGACCCGATCAGGCTTTCTACACCAATTAGACCAGAAGAAGAAACTGAATCTCTAGCCGCTAAACTGGCTCTGCAAGAAATCCGGGAATTACTCAAAAATCAGGAAATAACATGGTATAACCTGGTCAGTATTGTCAGGCAAACCCTGATTCGAGCAACTCAGGTCAGAAAAAATCGGCAAAAAGAGCAGTCAAGAGACCCAATTTATGGTTGGAATGACTCTGGTTACCAGCTCTAACTTTGCGATCGCGTAGCGTGACCTACGGTCAATCGCGTAGCGTGACCTACGGTCAATCGCGTTTACAGCTTTACCTATTAATAAGTTAACAGGTTGACCGGTTGATCAGTTGAAGGTTGACAAGTTGAAGGTTGACCGGTTGATAAGTTGAAGGTTGACAGGCTATAGTCTCCAAACCAGCGTTTTATATTTATTGATAACTTGTAGATATAAGGTACACAGGATTTTTTCCCTCTTACCTCCTCCCTGCTCCCTAAAACCCAAGACGAAACTACCTAACCCAATTTAAAACTGCTATAATGCTGCACTTTAACTATTCTACTGTGATCAATGCACCAGTTGACATAGTTTGGAACTTTCATGAGCGAGATGATATTCTCGACCTGCTCACTCCACCCTGGCAACCAATCCAGGTGATCCGTCGTGAGGGAGGTTTAGGGATTGGAGCAGTTTCGGAATTTCGGATTTTTGTTGGTCTAATTCCCTTACAATGGAATGCTGTTCATACCGAGTATGAGCAATACCGACTCTTTAGTGATCAACAAAAAGAAGGACCCTTTGACTATTGGGTTCATCGCCATCAATTTATTCCAGAAGACCAGAAAACTCGGCTAACTGATTCCATTGAATTTGCTTTACCAGGAGGAGCGTTAGTGGAAGAAATGTTTGGTTGGTTAGTAACGCTGCAATTAGAGCAAATGTTTCGCTATCGCCATGAGGTAACCCAACGAGAATGTTCTAAGTTGGTGAATTGAAAGGTAAACATTTTATAAAAGTAGGGAACAGGGAACAGGGAACAGGGAACAGTAAATGTTGCGTAGGGTGCGTTAGTAACGCACCACCGGATCAAACAGCTTTTAGGAGATGCACCCGGCAATAGGCAATAGGCAATAGGCAAGAAAGTATATAGGGATTTTACCACTACCATTAATACAAATCTCCCCATCTCCCCATCTCCCCATCTCCCTATCTCCCCACACTAATCCCCTGTTTCATCTAACAACTTCTCCATCATTTCCTCTAATTCTTCCTGTGAATCCTTGGCGAATTGGACACTAGTAATAGTCCCCAAAACTCCCCCCGATGCGGTCAGGCTTGCTTCCGACACTTTGTTACTATAAAACAATCCGACACCAAATAAAGTCATCAACGCGGATGCAGCAGTTACACCAAGAGCAAGGTTGTAACTATGTCTTACTTGTCGTAATAATTCCCGGATGATTTCTTCTTTGATATTACGGTAGTCATCGTTATTTTGTGGCTTCTTAGAAAAACTAAACGTCATTGTTGCTCTCCTCAATCTTCTATCGTTGGCTGCTGATATTCGTATCCTATTCAGAGGAAACTATCTACAGCAAGGGCAGATGGGTTGAGTTGATGTTAGGCTTTGCCCTATTGCTGTAATCAGACTTACGAAGTTAGTCGGTTTTGCCCCCCTGCCCCCCAATTTTGGGGGGTAATCAAGTCAAAGTCCCCCAGAATTGGGGGATTTAGGGGGCGTTGCGTAAGTCCTGTGTAAAATAGATTAGGGCAAATAGGTTAATCAAGAAAAACCTATCTGCCCTAGTTGGTGAAATTCCCAGTAACCACGAGTTACATAACTCCCGACTCCCGACTCCCTACTCCCGACTCCCTACTCCCGACTCCCTACTCCCGACTCCCGACTCCCGACTCCCGACTCCCGACTCCCTAAAATCAAAATGCTCGAATCTGACAAAGTGCGATCGAGTCAGCAAGGTAAAGCCAGACTCAAACAAGCTTACAAAGACGCTAGACTAACTCAAGAGAAACTAGCACAGCAAGCCCGTGTCTCTGTGGATACCGTTAAGCGCTTGCTTGGCACTAAAGATTGTCCCCATGGAGTGGAACGATGGGCAGTTAGAAATATTTGTAACGTTCTAAAGATTAAACCAACTGATATCGTTGACAAAAAAGACTGGGAGCCTCAACAGCAGTTACCACCAGAGTTTGAACAACTTATTCAAGACAAAACTGACTTATTTTGCGGACGTCAGTTTGTCTTTAAGGCTATTGAAGACTTTTTCAGCAACACTACTCATGGCTACTTTACTGTTATTGGTGATGCTGGGATGGGTAAAAGCGCCATTGCTGCTAAATATGTATTAGATAATCCAGACGCTATTTGTTTTTTTAATAGTCGTGCTGAGGGCATGAATCGTCCAGAATTATTCCTAAGGAAAATCCGTCAACAATTGATCACCCGTTACCAGTTGTCAGATGCTCAAGATGCTGATTTATCAACCTTGTTGGCTAAGGTTAGAGAAAACTTATCTGCCGGTGAACGGTTGGTGATTGTTGTAGATGCTTTAGATGAAGTTGACCAAGAGGGAGCTGGTAATCTTTTATACTTACCGACTATTTTGCCAGACCGTGTTTATTTTATCCTGACCAGAAGACCCTATAATCTGAATCAGAAAAGGCTGCAGCTATCCCCCGCTACACCAAGCCAAGAATTGGATTTAAGGAAAAAGTCTCAACAAAGCCATCGAGATGTAAAAGAGTATATTTCGCAATTGCTGGAACATGGGGAGTATAAACAGGGTTTGAGTCAGTGGATTAAGCAGCAACCTTCCCTCTCTAATCAGGAATTTGTAGAACAAATTGCCGTAAAAAGCGAAAATAACTTTATGTATTTGCGCTGTGTGTTGCCAGCCATAGCCGATGGATTTTATAATGATAAACCTTTGAATGAATTACCCGTAGGCTTACAAGGCTATTATGAAAACCATTGGCAGTTGATGGGGATGACAACCAAGCCTTTACCTAGAGATAAAATTAAAATTGTTTATGTGATGTGTGCCTTAAGTAGTCCGGCTTCTCGTCAAACAATTGCCAACTATTCTAAGCAAGATGAATTCACAGTGCAGGAAGTGCTTGATGGATGGCAGCAATTTTTACAAAAACAAGAAAACTATCAACCACCACGTTATCGATTTTATCACGAAAGTTTCCGAGATTTTTTGCATCGACAGGATATTGTTCAAGTAGCAGGCGTGATGTTACCTAATATTAGTGCTGAAATTGCGGATAATATGACAGAAGGGCTGGAGTTATGAGTTTTGTAGGGTGCGTTAGGGGCGGTCGCTCTAATTTTCCGCCTCTTCGTGCTTGGTTTTGACAGCCAGCCCGAAAATTGTAACGGGCAAGATGCCCATTCCACCTACCGAGTCAAGCAGCAAAAGTGAGATATACCGCTTAAATTATGAGTAATCTTCGCAGTTGTTTAGAAAAAAAGTCACCAGAAGAAATAGAGCATTTCTTGGGTGATCTTCCGCGTTTGTGGTTAGAAAGTGATAAACTTAATGAATTATGTCTTTTGTTGAGTAATTATGAGTTTATCGAAGCCAAAATTACTCATCCTCAATTTGGCGTCAAGGCACTGATTGAAGATTATGATTTGATTGATGATATAGACGTATCTCATCCAGATTACAGCGAGCAAACGATAACATCACTGAAGTTAATTCAGGGAGCCTTGCGACTATCAACACATATCTTAATTCAAGATCCAACCCAATTAGCAGGGCAACTGTCAGGGCGTTTAGTAGATTTTGATACCCCAGACATTCAACGATTATTACAACAGATACCGCAAACTAATACCACTTGTTTGCGTAGCCTGAGAGCTACCTTAAATCCCCCTAATGGACCCTTACTATCTACCCTAAGTGGTCATGGTGACTCCGTAAATGCAGTTGCTGTCACACCAGATGGCACCAAGGTAATTTCTGGTTCATCGGATCACACGGTTAAAGTGTGGGATTTGAATACAGGTGCAGAAATTAGAACATTAACAGGTCATACTTCTCCAGTAAATGCTGTAGCGGTTACTCCTGATGGCACCAGGGTAATTTCTGGTGCCTCTGATAATACGGTTAGGGTCTGGAATTTAGCAACAGGTAAAGAAATACTGAGATTTAATGGTCATAGTCTCCCTGTAGTTGCTGTAGCGGTTACTCCTGATGGCAAGGAAGTGGTTTCAGCATCAATTGCAAACTATGACTCTATCAAAGTCTGGGATTTGGAAACTGGGCAAGAAGAGTTAACCCTAAAAGGTCATAGAGACATAGTGAGAACTGTTGCGATTACCTGTGATAATCGCGTAATTTCTGGTTCAGATGATAGAACTATTAAAATTTGGAATTTAGAAAGCGGTAAAATGCTTTACGAACTTATTTATAAATCTTATTATTCATTATATAAAGTAGATGCAATCGCAGTTAATTCTGATGCTAATATACTGATTGCTGGCTGTGAGCTAATAACTCAAAATTATAATAGTAGGATCTCTACTATTATAATGTGGGATCTAAAAACAAATAAGGTGATCAAAGAATTTGAAAAAAAAAGTGAAAATATTAATTGGTATTATCAACATAGAAATCTGATAGTTTCTCTTGCCTTTACGCCTGATGAGAAACGAATTATTTCTGCTTCATTAGACAAAAATATAAAAGTATGGGATACAAAATCTGGGCAAGAATTTTTCACTTTGAATGGTCATAATGAATCAATCTATGCTATCACAATTACTCCGGATGGTAAAACGTTAATTTCTGCTTCCAAGGACAAAACACTCAAAGTCTGGAATTTAGAATCAGTAGAAAAATATAGTAAAGTTATATATGATAATAAATCCGTAAATGATGTAATAATTACTCCTGATAGTAAGCAAGCTATTTTTAGTTTAACCTCTAACCTTGTTACAGTTTATAATTTAGCAAAAATTAAACCATTTTTTAGATTATCGACTGATAAACGCAAAGCTCAAAACAAATATTTTTTAGATAAAATTAACAATATATTTATATGGACAATAACTATAAATATGATGATATCTGCTATAATAGTCATAATGATACTTTTTCTTTATGTGCCGTTATCTATTATTACAATTAATTTTCATTTTCTTAGCTTTTTTGTTAAACCTTTTAAAGATTATTTTAAAAAATCTAAGTACATCAAAAATTTAAAATATACCAATAAATCAGAGCTCGAATCAGAGCTCGAATCAGATATAAAATCAACTCCGTATTTAAACAATAAAAAAATTATTGCTATAGGTTTTACGCAAACTAAAAAGCTAATTTGTGTGAATAAGAATAATTTGCTACTATATTCTTATCATTTTTTAACTGCCTGGGATTTAAAGAGAAAAACTCATAGTTTTGATTTACGAACTACTTCGCAATGGTTATTTTCAGTTTTAGGCTTCTTAATATTTATTGCTAGTCTATCG
This sequence comes from Moorena sp. SIO3I6, assembly GCF_010672095.1. Classification (NCBI taxonomy): domain Bacteria; kingdom Bacillati; phylum Cyanobacteriota; class Cyanophyceae; order Coleofasciculales; family Coleofasciculaceae; genus Moorena; species Moorena sp. SIO3I6. Next base: position 22,811 of record NZ_JAAHHU010000037.1, read on the forward strand.
TTTTTAGTATTTTCTTGGGAAAGATTTTTTATATATTTATTACCATTACCGTGGTTATGTAAAATATTGATTTACTTGGTATTATCTGTAATTCTAATACTAGTATCATGCTTAGTATTCGTGTTTTATGATTCTCTAACAACTATATCAATCACGCCAGATGGCAACCATGTAATTTCTGGTTCAACTAACAGCAATATTAATGTTTGGCATCTCCAAACCCAAAAATTACGTTTTGTCCTCAAAGGTCATCACCAGGAGATAACTAGTTTAGCTATCACCCCAGATGGTAAGTATTTGGTTTCTGGCTCCAAGGATAAAACAATCAAAATTTGGAATCTAGAAACTAGAAAGCAATGTTTCACCCTGATAGGTCATATCGATTCAGTCAATACTCTCGCCGTAACCCCTGATGGTAAGTACGTCGTGTCTGGCTCCAAGGATAATACTATCAAAATTTGGGATTTGGAAAAGCGAGAGGAAATCTTTACCTTTACAGGTCATACGGATACGATAAATCGGGTCAAGGTAACATCCAACGGTAAGCTAGTGATTTCTGCATCGTCCGATAAAACACTCCAAGTGTGGGATTTCGAGACTAGGGAAGTTATTGCTAAGTTTACTGGAGAAAGTGCTATCAACTGTTGTGCCGTTGCACCGGATGATGTCACCATTGTCGCAGGGGATGAAGGGGGAAATATGCATTTTCTGCGGTTGGAGGGAGTGGGGAGTAGGGAGTAGGGAGTAGGGAGTAGGGAGTAGGGAGTAGTAATAATAGTTGATTCTTTGTTGATGCAGTCGCTCATGAATGTTGCTAGGTACTATAGGGAAAAGTGTTCTGTCAATTTCTTTTGCTTAAGGGAGATCAAGCTAATGCCAGAATCGTCTCTGCCAATAGGGTTTACCCACAAAAAAGTCAACAAGAGCAACTTTACGATCTAGATGCCAAATGTCAACATGGGAGATGAATTACTGAAAAATCTTATTTGGGTGGGACCTTCAAAAAAGGAACTGTTAGGGTTTCCTGAAGATGTCATCGATGAAGTTGGTTACATTCTCTATCGGGTTCAAAAAAACAAAAATCATCCTCATATTAAACCTTTGAAAGGATTAAATGGAGTGTTAGAAATTGTCACCGATTATAAAACAGATACTTACAGAACAGTATATGCTGTCAAACTTGGGAATACTATATATGTTCTCCACGCCTTTAAAAAAAAGTCAAAAACAGGTATTAAAACCCCAAAGCAGACTATGAATTTAATTAAAGAACGCCTAAAACAAGCACAAGATATTGCTAAACAACAAGATTAATAGCACCAAGGATAAAATAATGCCAGATTATACTGTAAGCTCAGGTAACATTTTTGCAGATTTAGGATTTATTAATGCTGAAGAAAAGTTGGCTAAGGTTAAACTAGCTTCACTCATTTACGATCTGATTGATGAAAGACAACTGACTGATTCAGATGTAGCTATGATTTTAAAAATTGAGCCTCCTCAATTCATGGATTTAAAAAATGGTCGCTTGCAAGGGTTTTCCTTGGAAAAGCTATTATTTTTTTTGGTAGCATTAGGTCAAACTATTGAAATTAGCGTCAGTCCAAAACCCGAAACTGTATCTAGTGGGAAGATACAAGTAATCCGTCAATCTTATGCTTGAATGTAACCGTTGAAGGGGTAAGTGACTGTTGGGCTCCCGACTCCCGACTCCCTAAAAAAAATCGGTCAAGCGCGTAGCGCATTAGCTGACAGCTGACAGCTGATAGCACCTCAAGTAGCGTGCGCGTAGCGCATATGCTTACGATTAGATTAATTAACAATCCCTTCACCTATACCAAAACCAGTATACTGGCGTACTTCAGGTTCATGAAAAGCTAAAATAATATCCTGTTTTGGAACTCCCATTTCCACTAATCGGTTGGCAAGTCCTTCTTCGGTGCCGTCATGCTGAATCCAAATTTTTCCACCCTTGATATCAACATGTAAAATACAGCCAAAATCACGTTTATTGCCACGCCAACCAACATAGAGCAGTTGGTAGTGATCCTGCTCTGTATCAAAGACAGTCTGAACCTCGTACTCTGGTGCAATTGTTTGCCGTGAAGCCCGTTGAGCACGTTCGGAAAGAAGATGTCGAATATACTGGCGATATTGCTCTACAGCCATTGAACAATTACCTCCTGTTTCACATCATAAATTAGTAATCTAATCTGATAACGATCAACTGCTGCCATGATGAAGCATCGCTGGAAAAAACTCTCATAAATTGGCTCTCGCACAGCCAAATAAAGCTGGCGATTGGCTTCCATCCTTGCCAGTGCATCTCGGTAGTTGAGGAATTGCCCCAATGCCATATGAAAGTCCGAAACCTTGGATGGGCTGATAAAACTTTTGACTTCAACAGCAATTTTATGATTTTTTCGTTCTGCTGCTAATAGTTTTTCCGCTCCTAAATCAATATCAAAATAGACATCATCGATCCTAATTTCGTAAGGGTCTGCCGTAATCGTCCAGTTGTCTTTTTCTAAAGCAGTTCTAACAACAAAATGAAACCGATCTTTGACCATATCAACCTTCTCAGCATAGATCCTTTAACCCCGTCTACGTTAATTTAATAAACCTAGGGATATTGCAGTCTCTCCCTGCTGATTCGCACTTGTCTTGCACTCCTTCAGACATATCAGACTATTTAGAGGGCACTACATTGTATTGTATATTATACGAATCCCTTTGTACCTCATGGGAAACAGAATTGCTATATTTGGCCTACCGACTCCCGATTCCCGACTTCCTAAAAAAAATCGGTCAAGTTTGGTTAAACCCAATTCTTGACCGCATTCAAGTTTTGAATATGCCACAAGAACAGCTTTAGCTGTACTTATATGATAACAACTCCAAATCGACTATGACATTGTTGTTGAATTACTCAGCAACTACTGGAAACCAACAACATCCCAACTCATACTGCTTCATCCTGCTTCACAAAACAATTTTCGCAACATAACCCTCACGATTCCTGTGGGCCAGGGATTTTCATCCCTGGCAAATTCCTATCCTAGTCTACATAAAAGTATCGAATGAAAAACGTCATCACCTGACCAGGTTTTCCGGTAGGCTCCGGAGTGCTCCATTCGTCCGGGTGTGCATACTTAAGGGCATACACCGCATTAATGGTATTGCGAACCTGTTCAGGAGTACCGACCAAGACGTGCTTGGCTTTTTTGCACTTACGGCATTGGTCACCAGAGTTTTCTGGGGAATTAGGATTGTTGAGATTGTCATCTGAGTTGGGATTAATGTTGTTAGTCATTTGGAGTTCCGTGTTTGAACTAGGTATAATATTAATATATTAATTTATTGACTAATTGTCAAGGGGTTTGGGAATTTTTTTTTATTAATAAATAAGGAATCGGGAATCGGGAATCGGGAATCGGAACCCACCCCTAACCCCTCCCAGGAGGGGAACGGGAATCGGGAATCGGGAATCGGGAATAAATTAATCGTAGGGTGGGCAGTGGTTCAGACGGATAATATCAGGTTGTAATAGATTTAATCGGCACTGCCCACCCTACATCTGCTCCGAAGTCCCTGCTCCCTTTTCCCTAAAACCCAATCCTAATGTCCCGATAAACTAATCAGTAAAACTCCCAATACCATAATTGCTGCTCCAGTTGCTCTTTCCTGAATTCCCGGTTCTTTAAAAATTAGACATCCTAAGATTACACTAATTAAAGCACTCATGCGTTTAACAGCAATCACGTGGCTAACAAAGGTCATTTCGAGAGCTGTCATTTGGCACAAAATTGCTCCAGCCTGAAAGAAACCAATAGGAACTATAGACAGTAAGTATTTTGGAATTTGGTTTAATTTACCTCTTGATTTATACAGCATAATCACTCCCATACCTGTAGCAATAAAGGTATGCAGTGCAATTGCCAAAAATATTGGTGAAGAATTTTGTACCCCCACCTTATCAAGGTTGGACGTAATACTAAAAATTACAGCTGCGGTTAACATTAACTTAGGACCTCGTTGCTTCAGTAGCCCTTTAAAAGGGGCGAGGTAACCGTTTCTTTTTTCTTTCAAATTCAAGCTATAAGACCCAAGTACAATCATCATAATCCCTACCATATCTAAGGGGGTAGGATATTCTCCAACAATGATTGGGGATGTCACTAATAAAAATAACGGGGTGAAGGTCACAAAGGGAACGGTAATGGATAAGTCAGAGCGACTCAATGCTTGGATATACAAGCTCATGGCCACCACATTCAGAGACCCTCCTACCATTAATGCTAAGCCAAAATCTCGGCCTAGTTCGGGAATTTCAATAACAAAAAGGAGGGGGAGTAAAACCGGCAAAGAAAAAAAGAATAACGCCCAAGAAACAATGTAAGCATCAACATTTTTGAGCCCTCTCTTACTGGTCAAATCCTTGCCAGAAGCAAAAAGAGCTGTTAGACTAGCGAATATCAACCAAAGCATAGTAGTGCTAACGTGTAGTTTAGTCAGAATAGAGATAATGAGTGAATGACGGGAGCATGTCAATTTTGTTAATCCCTGATTCAGATCCCCCATTATCCCCCTTAAAAAGGGTTAATTGTGAATCTAATTCCCCCTTAAAAAGGGTTAATTGTGAATCTAATTCCCCCTTAAAAAGGGTTAATTGTGAATCTAATTCCCCCTTAAAAAGGGTTAATTGTGAATCTAATTCCCCCTTAAAAAGGGTTAATTGTGAATCTAATTCCCCCCTTATTTAAGGGGGGCTAGGGGGGATCTATGTACATAATTACAAAGGTGACATGCTACCGAGAATGACAGACTTAACTAGCCTAGCTTAAGACATAAGTTAAGGCATAAGTTAAGCTATAGTTAAATTCCGGGTGGTTAACTGTTGACTGTTGACTGTTGACTGTTGACTGTTACCCGTCACTAAGCAACCCTAGAAAAGTAGATAAGTTAACTAAAACAGTTACTAAAACAGTTAACTGCATATCAGCAGAAGCAGTTAGCGATTAAGCATTCAGCCGTCAGCCGTCAGCCGTCAGCTAAAAGCTCACGCGTGCGCGTTCAGCTTAAAAAAAATTTCAAGTCTGGGGAAAAGCCCTTGGCCGTTGGCCACGCTACGGGAACAGCGTGGCACAGCCTTCGACGCTATGACGTAACTCAGCATTATTCGAATGGTTACCTTTTTTATTCAAAAGCTGTTAGGTTTAGCTTTCCCATAACCCATAACCCATCAGCTGATAGCTGATAGCTGAATGCTTACGTTAGCGATCGCACTGACGCAGTTAGCTTTTAAATCATCATTTGTTAACCCTATATCCCCATCAGTCCTAACAGAATGTAAGCTAAGGCACATTTAGCAATGGTTAACTAGTGCTTAACTAATGGTGGAGGGTTGGAGCAGCTAGATGGGTAAAGGGGATAGGGTCAAAGCGATGTAGTCGGCCAAAGGGGGAAACCCCCACTCGCCCTTTGCATCAAGACAATGAACAATTTTATTTTATAGTGACCTCCGGAGAACTCAACTGGTATATTATGGGCGGGTGTGTTCACCGAAAAGGGCACATCTGTAAATTCCCTACTTCGACACACAGGTATTAAGTCATGCAAACACAATTCTTGATATCGAATCAGAGTATGAACAAATATATGAGGTTAACTACCAAATTATTAGTCCTGGTTGCTCTCCTAGGAGCAGTTAGTGCTTGTAAGGGTCGCCAAATCGAAGAGGCTCCCCAGAGTGCAAATCAAGTAGAACCACTTCCTGAACCTGAGGAACAAAAGGCTTCTCGCTTTAACATTCCCTTCTTTAATCTGGGTAGGAACCAGGATGAGGCAACACCAACTGATCCAGAAGTGTCAGAAGACCCATCAATTACAGAAGGGGAAGCACTGAGTATTCAACCAGAGCAACCGTTCGAACAAGCACAGGCAAATACAACTAATACCTTTGCCGAGCCAGAGGAGGATACTGTTGCTCAAGGAACTACCGTGATCAGTGAGTCTAGTGCTCCAGCGAGTACAGCAAGCTCAGCAACTACAGGAAGTTCTGGTACAGTAGTATACGAAGATAATGACCCCATACCAGCTCTATGGTAAAGGGCAGCACCTGTAGTTGTTTAAAAGGTTGGGGAAGAGATTAGGGATTGGGGATTAGGGGATGGGTGAAAAGGAGAAAGGATGAAAAATAAAGGATGAAAAATAAAGGTTGAAGTAGAAAGCATGAACAATAAAGGTTGAAGGAAGAAATGGGTTTATCGGACTTAAGGTTGACTAAAAACGTTATCCACAACCTACGAGTTACACTTCCCACTTCCCACTTCATACTTAATAGTTCATTGATACTTCCTCCTTAATAGTTCATCCTTGATACTTCATCCTTGATACTTTCCCCAATCCCTAGTCTCCACTCTCCTTAACCTATGAAAGCAGCAAGTGACATTCTGATTATTGGCGGTGGCATTATCGGTTTAGCGATCGCTGTAGAACTGAAGCGGCGTGGGGCAACAGTAACTGTTGTCACCCGCAATTTCCAAGAAGGTGCCACCCTAGCTGCAGCGGGAATGTTGGCACCCTTCTCAGAAGCGCTCCCCATCGGTCCCATGCTAGATTTGGGCCTGTGGTCCCACTCACTGTATCCTCAATGGTGTACCAAACTGGAACAGATGACTGGTGTGGCAACGGGCTATTGGCCCTGTGGCTTTTTAGCACCGGTCTATGAAGGGGCACCAGGAAATCAGCAACAGCAGGTCAGCAACAAAACCGGAGTTGCTGACTGGTTAGATAAAGATACGATTCATTGCTATCAATCAGGTTTAAGCTCAGAAGTGGTTGGTGGTTGGTGGTACCCAGAAGATGCTCAGGTGGTCCCCCAAGCACTCAGTAAAGCCCTGCGACTGGCTGCCCAAGAATGGGGAGTAGACCTACGTGAAGGCATAGCTGTGGAGGCAATTCAGCAACACAATCGCTTAGTCTCTGGGATTAGAACCTCCGCAGGGGAACTCCATGCAGACCATTATGTCCTAGCAACTGGAGCCTGGTCTAATCAACTATTGCCCTTGCCAGTGGCTCCAAAAAAAGGTCAGATGCTGTCAGTAAAAGCCACTAAAAATTATCAACACCCCTTGCCACTACAGCGAGTGTTATTCAGCTCTGAGGTTTATCTAGTCCCCCGTCGAGATGGACGAATTTTGATTGGTGCAACAGTAGAGGATGTAGGTTGGCAGCCTGACAACACTACTGCTGGAATTAACCGTTTGTTAAAATCAGCTATCCGGCTATATCCGGAAATTCAACACTGCTCGATTCATGAGTGTTGGTGGGGATTTCGACCAACCACACCTGACCAATTACCAATTCTTGGCACTAGTCCATGCCAAAACCTGAGCTTGGCTACTGGTCACTATCGCTACGGTATTTTGCTGGCTCCGGTGACCGCTTTGTTGCTGGCTGACCTGATTGAGAAGCAAAAGTCTGACCCATTGTTAGATCAATTTCGATACGACCGACCTTACCATCAACCAGCCTCAAATCAAAGCATTCCTAATCTTAGTCCTAATCTTAGTCATAATCTCAGTGTATCTAGTAACTCCTCCTCAACACCAGTGCTGCACTATAATTCTGCTACGGTCCGGGACTCTCACTCTGACAATGGGACGGAACCACCGGATTTACTAACCATTGCGGGAAAAACCTTTCGGTCTCGTCTGATGACTGGCACAGGTAAGTATGACTCTCAACAGGTAATGGCTAAAAGTATTGCGGCTAGTGGCAGTGAAATTGTAACGGTGGCCGTGCGTCGGGTACAAACTAAAGCACCAGGACACGAAGGGCTAGCGGAATCCCTGGATTGGACGAAACTGTGGATGTTACCCAATACCGCAGGCTGTAAAACGGCGGAAGAAGCGGTGCGAGTGGCACGGCTTGGTCGGGAAATGGCGAAGCTATTGGGTCAAGAAGACAATAATTTTGTGAAACTGGAAGTGATTCCTGATCCTAAGTATTTACTCCCTGACCCCATTGGTACTCTAGAGGCAGCAGAGCAACTGGTAAAAGAAGGGTTTGCCGTTTTGCCCTATATTAATGCGGATCCCTTATTAGCCAAACGCCTAGAAGAGGTAGGATGTGCGACGGTGATGCCTTTGGGTTCACCCATTGGTTCGGGACAGGGCATCAAGAATGCTGCCAATATTGAAATCATCATTGAGGAAGCTGGAGTTCCGGTGGTGGTAGATGCTGGCATAGGTAGCCCCAGTGAAGCCACCTATGCCATGGAGTTAGGGGCAGATGCTTTATTGATTAATAGTGCGATCGCATTAGCAGGTAATCCTGTCATGATGGCAAAAGCGATGGGAATGGCCACCGAAGCTGGTCGTCTGGCTTACCTAGCTGGTCGTATTCCAGTTAAAAACTATGCTAGTGCTAGCTCACCCCTCACTGGTACCATTACCTAGCTGATCTAGCAGTTCTCAATTAGGTGAGGTACTACGCCCTTGGGGTTGCGCGGGAGTAGGGAGTAGGGAGTAGGGAGTAGGGAGTAGTAAAAAAACCTGTGTACCTGATGATTCTGAGAACTGCTATAAATACATATATCAAATAATTTGTCAAGGTCTAGGACTGGATTAACACTTTAACGTAACAAATCAAGCTGATCAGGAAAACTGAAGAGTAGTTATACCAATTTTTGTTACATTCTTTGTTACATTTATATATATAAAGTAAAAAAAGGTTGTAATCAATGCCATATACAGTAGAAGACGGCGGACGTTTGAACAATTTTGCTAAAGAGCCAAAAGTGTACCAGGCAGAGCCACCCACTGCAGCAGAAAAGCGCAACTACCTGATCTTGGGTGTAACAGCTCTGATTTTAGTAAGTGGCTTGATCTTTGTGGCTTTTTCAGCCTCTGGTGTGAGCTAGGTACTGCACAGAAGAAAGCTGTTGAAAAGCCAATTCAGTTCAAGCGTCCGGTCGCCATTAAAGCTTTTTGATGGCTTCCATCGCTTCTTGGTAATTTTCAGTTCTGCCTTGTTCTTGGAATAAATCAGCCGCTTTTTTGAAATCCTGAATCGCTTCCTCAACCTTATTGAGGTCAAGGCTTGCTAGACCCCGTTTATAAAACGCATCGGCAAAAGTGGGTTCAATTTTTAGAGTTTCTGTGTAATCAGCTACAGCAGCTTGATACTGTTTGAGCTTACTACGAGTTAAACCACGCTGGTAGTAAGCCATAGCATTTTTAGGATTAATCGACACAGCTCGATCGTAATCGGCAATTGCTTGGAAATAGTTCTCTATTTCAGAGTAGGCATTACCTCGACTGAGATAAACCGTATCATTATCGGGTGTCAGAGTAATAGCCTTGGAAAAATCAGCGATCGCTTCGATGTACTTCTTTTGCACAAAATAGGCATAGCCACGGTTGCTATAGGCTTCACCATAGTCGGTTTTAATCTTGATAGCAGCAGTGTAGTTATCAATCGCTTCTTGATAATTCCCCTGAATGTGGTGGACGTAGCCAAGATTGTAGTTGATATCAGGGTCATAGGGTTCCAGCTGCAAAGCCTGTTTGAAATCTGCCATTGCCTCTCGATAATTACCATTATCTAGTTGATCCACGCCCCGGTTGTAGAATTCCACAGCACTCATTCGGGGTATAGTCCTCACAGGCAATTCCGTATTAAAAGGGTCTTTCTCAACAGTGGGTTTTTCAGAATTGGCTGGCTGGGAAGGTTTGGCTTCAGAATCAGCCGGTTTTTCTTGGGAAGGTTGGGCTTGAGTATTAGCTGGTGGCTCTTCGGCAGGTTGGGCTTGAGTATTAGTTGGCTCTTTCTCAGAGGTCGGCTCTTGATTATCTGGCTCAGATCGGATAATCACTGGCACTGGAATTGGCGGCTGCTGAGCATAGACAGTTGCGGTAAAGCCAGTCAGTATTGTGGCAATTCCTAGACTAGAGATAGTTCGATAAGTTGGTTTCATGATTTTCCTTACAAAGCCTGATGATTTCCAGAATTGTTACCGTGTGCAGTTGTCTAAAATCGCTCTATTAGCTTGACTTCACTATCTATCACACATCTGGTGAGTGTCCAACCGGTAACAGAAAATACATAGAGGCAAGTACGATTAGTTAAAGATGAGACAATTAAGCAGCTGAGTTGACGTTCAATAGAGATGCTCAAAGAGATGCTCAAGAAAATTGCACCACTACTGCTGCTAGTGTTGAGTCTGGCTATACATGGCTGCACAACTGGTGCCAGTGGTCTACAAAGCTATGTAGACAGCCTTAAAGGTTATCAGTTTTTGTATCCCAACGGTTGGGTCCCTATCCAAGTGACTGATGGACCGGATGTAGTGTTCCACGATCTTATCGAAAGCACCGAAAATGTTAGTATGGTGATTAGCCCAGTGCCGGAAGGCAAGACCCTTGCTGATTTAGGTACACCCTCAGAAGTGGGGTATCAGCTGCAAAAAAATGCCTTTGCTCCTCCCGATTCTGGTCGCACAGCCGAGTTGGTTAATGCTGAAGCTCGTGAGGTAGCAGACAAGACTTATTACCTTTTAGAATACAACGTCCAACTTCCCAGCCAAGAACGGCACAACCTCGCCAGTGTGGTGGTCAACCGTGGCAAGCTCTACACCTTCAATGCTTCCACGACCGAACGACGCTGGGGTAAAATGAAAAATTTGTTGCAGACAGTGGTTAAGTCATTTTCAGTGAACTAGTAAACAGTTGAAGGTTACAGGTTGTTTGGTTGAAGGTTACAGGTTGTTTGGTTGAAGGTTACAGGTTGTTTGGTTGAAGGTTACAGGTTGTTTGGTTGAAGGTTACAGGTTGTTTGGTTGAAGGTTACAGGTTGTTTGGTTGTTTAGTTGTTCGCCAAAGGCGTGCTGATCAGGTACAGTCTTTTTTGACGCTGATTTCCGTGAAACCCTCTTGCCTCTTGCCTCTTGCCTCTTGCCTCTTGCCTTAAAAGCATAAGCAATGTCGCTCAAACGTTTCTGAAAATTGCTATATGGATGTGCCGACTTTTGTATTAGCTTCAGCTTCTAGTGCTCGCAGACGATTGTTGCAAACTGCTGGTATTGAACCGGTGGTCTGCCAAAGCAATTTTGACGAATCTCAAGTGCAGCATCCGGAGCCAGCAACCTTAGTGCAGATTCTAGCTGAACAAAAAGCAAAAACTGTTGCTGATCAATTTAGCGACGCTCTGGTATTAGGCTGTGATTCTGTATTGAGTATGGAGGGTGGGATTTATGGCAAACCTCCTAACCCATCTGAAGCAATCGCTCGTTGGCAACAGATGCGAGGGACTACTGGAGAACTCTATACAGGTCATGCTTTAATTGACTTATCTCGGAACAAAACCATAGTGCGCTGTGGTGTAACGCGAGTTTATTTTGCCAATGTAAGCGATCGCGCTATAAAAGCCTATGTTGCTACTGGCGAACCCCTTAAATGTGCTGGTGCCTTTGCTTTGGAAGGTAGAGGGGGACTCTTCGTTGACAAAATCGAAGGCTGTCATAGTAATGTTATCGGTCTGAGCTTACCCCTGCTCCATCGAATGTTACAGGAACTAGGATATGAAGTTACCGATTTTTGGCTAAGAACTAACAACTAATAACTAAAAACTAATAACGGGTGGATCTCCTAAAAAGCTGTTTGACCCGGTGGTTGGAACCGGCATCTTGGTGGAAGCAGCATCTTGGTGGAACGGGCATCTTGGTGGAACCGGCATATTGGTGGAACCGGCATCTTGGTGGAACCGGCATCTTGCCGGTTATCAATATTCCCAGACGGACTATCCCAACCCTGGCGACCGATAAAATGATTGCGAGCCCGTCTTATCACGCACCGTACCCAACTAAGGCAACAAAATCCATGACCACTAAAGACGACTTTAAACAACAAATCAAGGCAGGTAACATTAGGGATGCTCTGACCCTATCCCTAGGTGAAGCAGTGGAGTTAGAAATTACGACTTGGGTATCCTCATCTAGCCCAGCTCCTCATTCCTCAGCGGAGCTAGACCAGCCAACCTCTGATTGCCAAATGCGTACTAGCATGAATATTGTTGATGGTGAAATCAACAACGAAGTTGGTTCAGAGTTTATGGGCAATGGACCTTACACTGAACTGAAGCAATTTCACCTAGAGCAGGTAAAACAAGGACGCCAGACTATTCAGCAAAATTTGGAAAATTTGCAACAACTGTTTACGGTTCTGAGTACTACCATGGGTCGGCTACCTCAAGGCTCTGCTCTCGGTACTGATAGTGGCTAAGCGTCTATCTTCCAAAAAAGGGAATACTATTTAACACTAAAAAAAATATAAATATTATTGATTTGATCTGCTACTTCCGTGACAGACAAAGTGTTCAGCAGTAATGGGCGCTGCTAAGTTGCTCAACTCGTTATCATCTGATATAAATTTCACCTAAATAATTTAATTAACCGAGTGTTTGTTGACGGTTGACGGTTGGGTGTTCACAGTCACCGAAAAACTCTCAACAACAGCTATATCCTTTAAAGAATCCTACCACTACAACCCAAGGGTGGACGTGGTAATATCAAAAATTCTTCATAATAAGTCAATCTAAACTAAGTTAGAAAACTACCCTAATAAGCGCGAGTGTACTATTATGGCTCCTAGAGATGACTTTAGACAATACCTTAAGACAGGGAACATTAAAGAGGCTCTTGTCCTAGCCCTGAGCGAAGCAGTTGATTTGAAAATTACCACCTGGGTAGCCGACACCAATGCTGATTTAGATGCAGCCCAGGCAAAACCTGGTCATCGTATGTGTACCCGCATTGATACCATTAACGGTGCCATCGACAATGAAGTGGGGGACCAGTTTATCGGCAATGGTCGCTATAGAGAACTGCGGCAATTTCACAATGATCAGGTGGCTCAAGGCAATCAAATTATTCAGAGCAACATCAAGAGTCTGCATAAGCTCTTTGAAGTTCTACTCACTCTAGGTTACCCAACTAGCACTACTGGGGTTATAGAGCCTGAATCCCCTAGGGTTGAAACCCATTTATTGCCAAGCACAGAACCAGTTACTGAAACCCGAGTAGCCATAGAGTCAGTAGAGTCAGTAGAGTCAGTAGAGTCAGTAGAGTCAGTAGAGTCACATACAGAGCATCGTCTCGATACAGTTACTACAGCGGTTTTGGGGACTGGATTGGCAGCAGCAGCCGTTGCCTCTGCCTCGGAGTTAGTAGCAGAACCTCCCCCAGCCGAAGTAGAACCGACTCAGACAGCACCAGAGACACCCCCAACAATCTTTGGTGACCTTGAGTCAGTAACAGCTCCTACCCCAGGGAACATTGATGATTCATTGGTTAATCCCTACACCGTAACTGAGCCGATCATCAAACCTGGATTGGTCGATGAAGTAGTCGATGAAGTAGTTTCTGAGGCTGGCTTGTTTCCAGAGATTACTGAGAGTAATGAATTGCCAGAAACTACTGACTTGGAACAGGAAGAAGCAATAGCAAACTTCCTAGAGGATAGGTGGTCAGAAACTGAGTCAGTTTTGGTACCTCCACCCCCCATTGAAGAGGAAACAGACATTGCTCCTGACTTTCTACCAGATACCGCACCAGAAGTGGAGTCAGTCTTGGTAACTCCACCCCCGATTGAAGAGGAAACAGATGCTAGTATTGACTTGCTACCGGATACGGCACCAGAAGTGGAGTCAATCTTGGTACCTCCACCTCCGGTTCTAGAAGAAATCCAGGCTAGTCCTGACACTTTCCTAGAAACTGAGCCTGAACTACTAGAAGTACCCTCCGCAGAACTGGAATCCTCACTGATGCCATCGACAGATAGCACCCAGGCATTAGAAGCGGAAACTGAACAGGACGATTGGGATGACTCGATGTGGGAATTACTGGAGTCGCCTGATCACGAGCTAACTGACCAAGACGTTTCAGATGCAGAAATTGATCAACAATGGCAAGAATTCGTTGAAGAACAATCGGAATCTCAGTTCAAGCCATCCGATGCAGTGGATAATCAAAATTGGGAACTCCTGACATTAGAAGATTTGGAGTTAACGCCCTCATCACCAGAACCCACAACTGAAGCTTCAAACCAGGAATTAGAAGAGGAATGGGGTGATCTGTTTGAAGAAGATACACAACAGATTGATGCAGATCCTAACCTCTTCAGCCTAGAATCATTGGAGCTAGAAGAAAATGAGGATTGGGATGATTGGATGTTGGAACAACCGGAGCACTCATCACTAGAATTGACAACTCCTGAGATAGATTCATTGGATGTCTCTGAGGATAATGAGTGGGATGAACTAACGAAAAACGCGAATCCGTTCACTGCACCAAGCAATCTCAATGGATCAGCAACAGATTTAGAACTTGATGAAGACTGGGATGATTTCCCAACTGATGAACTGGAATCTTATCCATCTCTAGGAAATAGCTTGGAGCTATCGGCACCTTCGGAAAATCCAGATACTTCAGAACTGACAAATAAGCTAACTGATGACCATAACTTTAATCAGGATCAATCTCAAGAGTTAGATCCGTTTCTAGAAATCTCTGATATCACCGATCAATCACAGCAGGCATCTGAAGAACTCATGGAAGATTTGTTTGACTTTCCTGTGGCACAACAGAATGAATCTGAGCCGATCAAACTTGATGATGATAATTGGTCTAGCCTGGAAGAGTCACTATTTATCAAGAAACCACGTAAAAAAGAGGATTCATCTGGGCGTAATTAGCTTTTTCTGGTGCTAAAGGATAAGCAGTAAGCTTTGCCTGAGACTTCGCCCGTGGCATACACAGATTGCCCTAGGTCGATTTTGATTCCATAGAGGAGTCGAAATCGAGCATTCCTCCACCTATATTTAGGGTAGTTCATATATCATTACCATGGCCGTGACCAAGACCAGAAACCTTAAGCAACCAGCAACTACTGATGCAATATCACCTTTAAAACGAGGTGGGCTTGACCTTGGCGAATTTAATTCGCCACGGGTCGCACCTGATGTTACCTCTAGATTAGGTCAAACCCTTGATGAATTTTATGGCTCTTTGGGGGATGTCTTGATTGACATCACAGCCTTAGAAGTTAACACCATGGTAGTGGAGGAAATTAAGGGAGATAAATTTATCCCCTGGGAAACCTACCGGGATATTTACCCGATCTCAGCAGACTATCTAGAGCAACAGGGAATTCATCAGTCTTTACGCGATCGCTACCTTGAGTTACGTAAAACCTTGGAACTAGAGTACACCGTGCTTTTGAGTGATCCCAATTCACCCTTGTATGATCCCACTGTTCTAGAGCAGGCTAGAGGAGGCCAAGAAATCCTCACCGATCCCACAGTAGAACTGCACCAAATTAACACCCGACTACCAAACCCTACTAAAACCAGCAGTTCTGAGGAAATGCTTCAAGCGCAACAGATTCTTAAGAACAATCGTTTCTTGCGTTGTTTGCGTAAGCTCAGTGAACTGAAAGCAGCACTGGATAGTCGAAATCAGGCATTGCTAAAAACTAATTCACACCAACGGGCAAATGTCAAGTCAATCAATGATTTAATTTGCGCCCAAACTGTGATTCAACTAGATGGTGATGTAATCAACCGCTATGCTCAGGAAATTGTTAACCATCCTGATCGAGATTTGATTCTACACATCCACAAGCAAGGAGTCACTGCTAGTCAACA
Source organism: Moorena sp. SIO3I6 (assembly GCF_010672095.1). Taxonomy (NCBI): domain Bacteria; kingdom Bacillati; phylum Cyanobacteriota; class Cyanophyceae; order Coleofasciculales; family Coleofasciculaceae; genus Moorena; species Moorena sp. SIO3I6. The sequence goes on from NZ_JAAHHU010000037.1 coordinate 38,516, forward strand.
GCAGTGGAGAGGATTGCTAGAATTTATTTTGGGTTTGGTACAGGCGTCAGTTAGATCGGGTAATGGTCAAGGTTTACCTTGGCGTAATTGATGTATTCTAAGACCAAAGTAAAGATTCTAGTTTGCTGATTCTAACCCTTAGAACTTACCACTACCGATTAAGTAAAGCAACGCCATCCTAACCGCAACTCCACTAGTCACCTGTTGAGGAATTAAGCTAATATCGGGATCATCCATCAGCTCAGAACTAATTTCAACGCCTCTGTTAACTGGACCAGGATGGAGAATGTGAACGTTGGGTTGGCAAAGTTGGAGGCGCTCCCGGGTAATCCCATAACGCTGATGATATTCTCTCAAACTAGGCAACAAATGATTCGTCATACGTTCTTTTTGCAGCCGCAAGGTCATTACAAAGTCAGCATCTTTTAGTGCTGGTTCAATCTCCCAGTGAACATAGAGCTTAGGATGGGTAATTGGTAACTGTTGCGTAGAGGTAAGGGAATGGCTGGCTTGACTTGTGATCGGTACCGTTGCTTCTACAATCACAGGGGTTTCGGTGTACTGCCGCTGTTGACCAAGGCTAGACTTAGCCCATAACTGTTGCTGTTGCTTTTGCCTAGGTTGTTGGAGACGAGTACTACTGTATTCAGCAAATAATTGCGGAAGTAGGGTAGGTGGTCCAGCGAGATGAACCTCTGCCCCTGTCGCAAGCAGACTCCAGATATTGGAACGGGCAACTCGTGAGTGCAAAATATCTCCAACAATGGTAATCTTTTTTCCAGCAAGCAGTTCTATCCGGGGATTATCCCAGTCTAAGCAAGAACAAATTGTAAACAAATCCAGCAATCCTTGAGAAGGATGTTCATGTTGACCATCACCAGCGTTAAGTACACTTACCTGGACACCGAGTCGATTCATCTCAGTAGCAATAATTTGAGGAACTCCCGCCTGCCGATGGCGAATCACCATCATATTAGTTCCCATTGCCAGGTAAGTCTTCGCTGTATCAAGAATCGTTTCGCCCTTGCTTAAGGAAGATGTTCCTGGTGCAAAGTTTAGGATATCAGCAGAAAGACGCTTAGCCGCTAGTTCAAAACTGCTACGAGTACGGGTGGATGGTTCAAAAAACAAATTCGCAACCACGTGACCCTGTAGTGCAGGTACCTTTTTGGTGCGTCGGGAAAGTACCTCCCGAAAGCTAGCGGCAGTTTGTAACACTGTATTGTATTCATCTGGCGTAAAATCAGCCAGGGCAAGAATATGGCGGCGAGTCCAGGTGGCATTTGCCATAGAAGTCGTCAAGCAATTCAATAACTTAGTTTTGCTGCTCCTAACAGCTTTGAGAATTTCTGACACCCAGGAAACCCTAGATATCGATTAAGGTTAGCAGGTCGAGCAGTATTACCTACTTGGTATTATTGAGCCCCAACACCTAAGATAACCTCAGCGCAAACCTGTGTTAAGCAAAAAAGCTGGTTTAATGTTCGGACAACACCGATTTGTGAACAGGCCATGACCGATTGGTGGAAGTTTTACCAATGACTAATTACTAACGACAAAACCCAACAGACCATTTTCAAATTAATTTGAGGGGTATAACCCGTCATGCCAACTATTCAATAGTATGATCTAGTGACATACTCCCGACGCTGCCCTAACGGGACAGCGCGGGCTTCTTACCAAAACCACCTAACAGTTCGGTTACTCGGTAAGCTTTATTGCTGACGGGATGCCCCACCGCCAAATTTAATATATTAATTGCCGCGTTCACATCCCTGTCAGTCACATAACCACAATGAGGACAACAATGAATGCGGTCTTTTAACTTCTTTGGAACCTTTTTCCCGCAATTAGAACAGTTTTGGCTAGTGTTACGAGGATTTACTGCCTTCGTGATCAGTCCAGCATTCTCGGCTTTGACTGATAAGATCGACAGAAATTGACCCCAACCAGCATCCAAAACTGATTTTGCCATTTTAGTTTTGGCTAAACCTTTTATATTAAGCTTCTCGTGAGCGACTAGGTCGTGGTTGTCTAGCAACTCTTTGGCCGCTTTGAAATGAAAATCTTTCCTAGTATCGGCAACCTTTTTATGGGCTTTACCAAGTTTAATGACAGCCTTTTTTCTGTTGTTACTACCTTTCTTAGACCTACTGACAGCTTTCTGGATTTTCTTGAGCTGCTTTTGAGCTTTCCGATAGTACTGGGGAATGGGTACCTCTGTACCATCAGACTTTACCAAGAAAGACTTGAGACCCATATCTATACCGATGGGATTAGTAACTTTGTCTACTGGTATAACATCCGGAACAGAATCGTCCTGGATTGACAATGTAACGTAATAACCATCGGCCTTCCGAGTTATGGTAGCTGTTTTAATCTTGAACCCATCAGGTATAGGTCGGTGATAGATCATCTTAACTTGCCCAAATTTAGGGAGCGTCAAGATCTTGCCATTTATGGGAGTTTTTGATAGAGACGGAAAAGTGAAGGATTTATACCTGTTTTTGCTTTTAAACCTTGGTCTTCCGCTCTTCTTGCCATTGTTGTCACCCTTCAAAAATCGCGCTATCGCCAGGTCTACTCTTTTGACGCAATCTTGCAAAACATGGGCATGAATTTCCTTGTACCAAGGTCTATCTTTCTTTAATTGAGGCAGAGTCCTCTTTTGAGAAAAATAGTCAGGATTATTTCTTAGTTCAGGTAAGTGACAAACCAGAAGACAGGAATTAACAGAACAGCGATTTTGTTCATACCAATTGAATCTATCCGCCAATAGATAGTTGTATTGATGGCGCAGCATGTCCAACCACTTTTCTATCTTAGTAACCTGGGATTTCGTCAACCTTAACCGGTACTGGTATGCTGATCTCATTTTTTTGTCTTCCTGTTTATCGACCTATCATTATGGTAACATGTGGGTATCCATATGACAACCCATAATAGCAAAAAAAATATGAAAGATAAAAAGTTGATAGTCAGAGTAACCGACTTTGAAAAACGACAATTGAAACAGGAAGCCGACAGAAGGGGAATGACTCCCTCCGAATTGGTCAGGAGTTTCATAGCTCGTCTCCCTGTACCTAAGGAGTCCTAGTTGGTGACTCCGTTTCACGCTCGTCACCGGGCTATCCTTCCTAGAGACGAAACCTGATTGTTAGTGGAGCCTTAATCATAAAGTTTTAACCAAAGGTGCGCTTTCCGTAGGCGAATTAAATTCGCCACGGGTCGCACCTCTTTTATGCATAACCGACCAACCATAAAGGCTCCACTATCCTTACGGTAACTTTGAGACGCCCACAATGTCCGCGTAGGGCGCGGGGCTGTCGCCCTAAAGCTCAAGAATATGGGTCAAGAGGCACACATTTTTGTTGCTGTGCTTTAATCTTTTGCTGAACTTTAACTGGTACTCCCTTCACTGCTTTACCATAGAGGCGTTGAAATTCCCGCTCAAAATGGGCAGCAACCATAGGACTATGAATAACTAATACCGTCTCATCGTTCCTGGTATTTGCTGCTTTTGACCAGTTGTGAGAGCCCGTAATCACTGTCTTTCCATCAAGAATGGCAAATTTGTGATGTAAGACATCTCCTTCTGGCAACTGAGGCACACCGACAGTAGCAATCGGTTGACGCCAAGGACGGTTACCAGTCTCATATTTACACTTGTGAGCAACAGCTACTCCCATCATGTCCAAACCCTCACTGTAATAGCGAAAAGCAAAACTTGGCTCAATTAGCGCTTTGACCTTCACACCCTGTTGATGGGATTCCTCTAAAACATTAGTTAGCCGTTGCTCGGAAAAGACAAATAAAGCGATGTTAATGGTTTCCCTAGCCTGAGGAAGGATTTGAGCGATCAGACCATTGCTACTCTGATGCCAAGGTTTGGTAGTGGAGGTTGGGGAGAATTGTATCGCGATAGTTGTATCCCCCACAGTCGTATCCCCCCCAGTTGTATCCCCCACAGTTGTATCCCCCAGTCTCACCTGCTCTACTGGTCGCCATGGCTTCTTGAGACCAAACTTACTGTCTGGTTTACCGCCAGCACCATCCCCCCACATCACGTTAAATTCTTGGGTGAATTGGTTAGCTAACTCTACACTGTCAATCTTGAGTAGATTGTTGGGATTGCCACGACTGTCTCGAAACTGAAAGTCACCATGTAGATCACTAAGAGTGAAGTTGGCTGAGGTAATAATAGAAACTTTCTTATCAATAACTATAAACTTATGATGCATTAAGCCACTGCCTCGAGAACCATCCGCTGTGTCATCAATCATAGGTACACCACCATTTCCTAAGATGATTAAAGCGTCTCCTTCTGAAATTTCCGTTGCACTCAGCTGACCATCTCCGTCACGGTCGATCAATTTTAGAGACTCATTGTAGCGTGAGCGTTCTCTTTGGGGCAGTTTTGCTACTGAATCAGCGGTTAGTTTACTGACCGGAAGGCTGTAGTTATTGTCTAAAATGACTCTGACTTTGACACCAGCTTGCTTACGTTCTACTAAAGCTTGGGCAATTCTGGGCATACGCAACTCCTGAACCGCCACATCTACTGTTGACTTTGCTGATGCGATCGCATCCACAATCACTTGCTCCAAGTTATCTCCCTCCCGAGTTACTCCCCGGTAAGGATCGGTGTATTGGGCTGACCTACTATGATTAAAGTAAGCCTGAACCCAAGGGTCTTGGGGCAGAGGGGGCTCAAGAGACACCTGTGGCTGAGCTTGTTGACAGCCACACAACATCAATAGTATCAGCAAAGGATAATACAAATTCCAGTAAATACACGCTGGTTGGGAACTCAAGGCATCAAAAAACCCGATTGGATAGCTGATTTCCCCATGCTAACAGCACAATCTTCAAATAGATGCAGTTGTTGAATTAACATAAAATACCAGGGGATATCAGTTGCCATCTTGTTCAACTACCCCCCCCTAATTGCCTTTTTCTTATGGAATGCCTTACACCGAAGCCTAATTAGCGGGTTAGGGAGTTTAACCCGAACTACTGTCTTATGCCAAGACGAAAGAAAACATTCCCGTGTGGCCACAAGGGGTATGGTAAAACATGCCACCGATGTGATCAAAAAAACCGAGCACGGGAAGAGAAAAAACAGCAAAAACGGCAGTGGGAGTCTAGTTTTCAAGATGATCCCATTGACTTAAAAAACCTTCCTACCCATGTGGTGGTCAAAGCCCGTGGGATAATCGCTGGTTTGGAAAATCACCAGGATTACAGAGAATTTGGTGGCAAGCGGCTGCGCCACAACCGCTGGATCATCAGTATTCCTGTAACGCGCAACTACCGAATGATTTGTCACGACCAGGGTAGCTTATTAGTTCCTCACGCGGTTTTGTCCCACGAGGACTATAATGTTGGTAAACCAGGTGGTTAGTTATTAGTCACTACTTATTAGTTTTAAGTTATTAGTCACTAATTATTAGTCTTCAGTTATTATTCATCAGTTGGAGAGAGACCTGGAAAGGTTATATGCTGAAGGTAGAGATAGCTGGTTGCCTGAAAACCCATGCAAATTTATCTGGACTATAGCGCCAACACACCACCACGCCCAGAAGTCATTACAACTATTCAAGATATCCTTACCCAGCAGTGGGGTAATCCCTCTAGCTTACACCAGTGGGGTCAGCGAGCGGCTATTGTACTGGAACAAGCTAGAATACAGGTGGCTAGGTTAATCAATGCACCAGCGGAATCGATTATATTTACCTCTGGCGGTACTGAAGCCGATAACTTGGCAGTTATGGGGGTGGCCCAAGGCTACAAAAAACCCCAGCATATGATTATTTCTAGTGTAGAGCATTCTGCGATCGCTCAACCAGTAGCCTGGTTGGAACAGTGGGGTTGGCAAGTGACTAGGCTACCAGTGGATTCACTGGGACGGGTCAATCCCAGTGATTTAAAAGCTGCCCTACAGGCAAATACAGTTTTAGTCTCCGTCATCTACGGTCAAAGTGAAGTAGGTACGCTCCAACCTATTGATGAACTCGGACAAATTGCTCGTCAACAGGGTGTCCTGTTTCATACCGATGCAGTTCAAGTAGCCGGACGGCTATCGATCGATGTTCAACAACTACCGGTGGATTTGCTGTCGATTTCCAGTCACAAAATTTATGGTCCGATGGGAGCAGGGGCACTGTATATCCGCCCTGGTGTGGAGTTAGTTACCCTGATCTCCGGTGGTGGACAAGAATCCCGATTGAGGTCTGGAACCCAGGCGGTGCCAGTAATTGCTGGGTTTGGCATGGCGGCAGAACTAGCAGCAGCGCAAATGCTAACAGAGACACCTCGGTTAATTCGATTACGCGATCGCATGTTTGACCAACTCGCTGATACTCCCAATCTCATTCCCACTGGTTCTCGAGACTATCGCTTACCCCATCACGTTAGTTTCTGTGTGACTTCCCCTGGTGAGGGTGTCACTGGAAAAACTATAGTGCGCCAGTTTAATCAGGCTGGTATTGGGATTAGTGCAGGTTCCGCTTGCCACAGTGGTAAACTGAGTCCGAGTCCGATCTTGTTAGCAATGGGTTACAGTGATACAGCTGCTTTGGCTGGAATTCGGTTGACACTGGGGCGAGATACCACAGAATCTGATGTAGATTGGACGGTGATGGTACTCAAGCAAATTTTAGAACGACTGATGCCACAACCAACATTATCCACGGTCTAAGTTAAAGTCTAACTTTGCTCAAAAAAGGCTCAATTGCTCCTATGGGTAGGGTTGATTGGGTGGGATTAGTGTGGCGAGACATTTATATTTGAAGCCATTAATATTAAAGTCTTTGATAAAGACACATACGGACAGACTCATGAGTGAACTTCCTTTGAGCTTAGAAGACGCGATCGCTCAAGCTAAACAAGCGACCAAAGCCGCCCTAGATGACGGTCAAACCAGGGTACAAGTGGAGTTGGTCTTTCCAGAAATTGCCCTACAAGCCCAGTCAATCGCCCAAGCATTTATTCCGATATTTGAGCAGTATGGCTCCGGACTGAAAATCTTCTTTCCTGATACCGGTGCTTCAGCCCTTGCCCATCGTGACTGGGGAGAGGTACCGTTTAAAATTACTGATGTTGGCACCAGTCGCTCCCCAGAAGAAACTAGAATTGATGATGATGACCAGGTTTTCTTGCTAGTGGGTCCATCTGCTGTGGAAGTAGCCCAAGTGGAAAAGATTTGCAATTTGGCTGGAGATCGCCCTTGTGTGATCCTAAATCCTCAGCTCGAAGATGTCTCGATTGTAGGGATTGGCTATGCCGCACGTCAGTTACGCGATCGCTTCCTGAAAACCCTGGAGTCTTGTTATTATCTGCGACCCTTTCCAGGAGGGGCTCTATGGCGTTGTTACCCTTCTGTGTGGCAAGTATGGCTAGAAATCGATGATGAGTATCAGTTGGTGACTGAAGAACCCAGCAAACCGACAGCAGAGGCTATTGAGCAAATTATACTTAAGGCAAGTCTAGTTAACACAACTAGCCCAGAAGATTCTCAAAGTATACCATCTGCCCAAAAAAAACAGTCGTTATTCTCAGGTATCCAGAAATTCTTAAATGCTCTGAGTCGTTGAACTTACAGTTGAACTGAGATCAGAAAAACGTTATTAGAAATCTAGCTAGCGAGGCCAGAAAACCTCGTATGTATAGATCCGAGAGTGTTAAGCTACCTCTTGGCTAGTTAGTGGGATGAAATTTTAGAACTATCATGGAGGGAACCGGCGAACTGGCCAAGGCAAAAGGTCAAAAATGTGCGCGTATGTGGAATTAATGCTTTCCGAATGTCTAACAACCTAGATGCTCAGCCACCAGAAGTAATCAAAGACGAATTTAACCTAGATAACTTCCTAGAAGATATACCTGATATAGAGGAAGTGGAAAAACCAACTACTGATATCATCCCATACCAGACCGATGATGCTGGAGAACCGAAAGTTGGCATGGAAGAACTAAATAGCTTAGCTGATATCTTTGAAGGTCAGACCCCTGATTTGGATCAAACCTGGCAAGAAGAAGAAATTATCGCTCCAGATAACCAGCAGTTGTCTAGCCAATCAGACAATTCTATCACTACAGACGAACCACAGGATTTATCTGACCTGATTAAAGAACTTGATGAGTTGGACATTCCGGAGGCAGCAGAGTCTACCGAGGAAGATTTACTCAGTTTGTTCGATGAGGAATTTCCAGAAGAAGCAGCCTTTGAGTTACTACAGTCAAGGGAGTCAACTCGAAAGGATAGTCAACCTAACCTTACTCCAAGCCTGACAGATAAAGACCTTGAAGAATTACTTTCTTTTGGGAGTAGTGAGGGAAGCCTAACTCAAAAAACTAACCCAGCCGACGAATTAAGTAGTTTATTTGATGATACCTTTTTTGAAGAAAATAGCTCAAGCTCGGAAAGTACTCCTCCCACCAAATTAGATAGTTATGGGATGGGCAAACAGCAGCCTATCCCACCAAGCACCCCACACCCGGACCCCACCCACACCGACCTGAATGAAGATTTCAATCTGGTCAATGACTTGGAGCTGATTCCAAATCACCCCCCTGCAAACCATGAACAGCCAGCAATTAATTCCCCATCAACCACAGGGTCTCCAAAGCCCACCTCGACTTCAGATCGACCCGGTGAGGCGTCTACACCCACTCGTAGTCCAACTGTCAAAGGAAAAAATAGAAAATCCCATCCCATAAAATCAAACAAATTACCAGATTCATCACCAAAACCATTACCAACAACCCAAGATCAATGGCAGCAATTAGAGCAGCTGTTGGCAGAAGCTACCGCACATTACCAAAACGTTGATTTTGACAGTATAAAACCTCTGGATGTGACCTTACCCACTGCTGAGGTGGGATCAGAGCAGAAAAGAATATTTGATGAACTAGAACTCCTATTAAATGAAACTAGTAGCCCTGAACCTAACCACTCCCTAGACCAAGAAACCCCGAAAACCAATCAGGTGGATTCAGTAGAGGATGACTTTAAAGACATCGAGCACTTGCTAGAGCAGGCAAATCAAAGCATCTCTGCTATCCCAGGAGGGATGAACCAGGATCTGTCTCGCCAAACAAGGCGTCCGAGGTCTAAGCTATTTGAACAAACCATGCGGGTACCGGTTAAACAACTGGACACCCTGAGCAATTTAGTGGGAGAACTGGTGGTTGGTCGCAATAGCTTAGAGCAAGATCAAGAACGGCTGCGGCAATTCTTAGATAATTTATCCCATCAGGTATCGAGCCTCAACGATGTGGGTTTGAAAATGCGGGACTTGTATGAGCGAACCCTGCTGGAAAATTCCCTATTGTCTAGTAGTAGGATTTACCGCACTACAAGCATCCAAGAACGGGAACAAGGAAACCAGAATTGCACCAGCAAAGAAGACTATCACCCCCTGGAAATGGACCGCTTTACAGGCTTCCATTTGCTATCCCAAGAGATCATTGAGCTGATTGTCCGGGTTAAGGAGTCGGCATCTGACATTGAGTTTTTGGTGGATGAAACCGACCAAGTAACTCGTACCCTCAGACAGGTAACTAATCAACTCCAAGAAGGACTGACGCGATCGCGTATGGTGCCCTTTGCCCAGGCAGCAGACCGAATGCCCCGTGCAGTTAGGGAAATTTCCTTGCAGGAAGGCAAGGAAGCCGAGCTACAGGTTGAGGGGCGGGAAACCTTGATTGATAAAATGATCTTGGAACACCTCTATGATCCTATGACCCACCTGGTCAACAATGCCATTACCCACGGGATTGAGCTACCAGAGGAACGGCTGGCTGCGGGCAAGCCTAGGGCGGGTAAAATCACCCTCGGGGCATTCTACCAGGGAAATCAGACGGTGATTTCCATCTCGGATAATGGGGGGGGCATTGATCCAGATCGAATTAGAGCTAAAGCCCTTGAAAAGAATCTCATTTCCCCAACTGAGGCAAAAACCCTGAGCGACTTGGAGTTGTTCAATTTTATCTTCCACCCTGGGTTCACCACTGCTGAGAAAGTGACTGATACCAAAGGTCGAGGAGTAGGTATGGATGTGGTGCGCACCTGCTTAAGTGAAATTCGGGGAACCATTACTATCGACTCTACTCTCGGGCAAGGAACCACCTTTACCATTCGCTTACCCCTGACCCTGAGTATTTGTAAAGCCCTCTGCTGTGTAAGCGATCGCGCCAGAATTGCTTTTCCCATGGATGGGGTGGAAGACATGCAGGATGTCTCCCCTGACTGCATTCAGACCAATTCCCAAGGTCAAGCCTTTCTTCAATGGCGGGACACCCAGATCCCATTCAAGCCCCTCTCAGAGTTGCTGACCTACCATAGCCAACTCAGCCGGGCTAGTGTCTATGGCAGCCAACGGGAAGACAACCTGATTTCTGTGGTGGTACTGCGCAGTACAGGTAACATGCTCGCCGTAGAGGTTGATCAGGTATTAGGGGAGCAAGAAATTGTTATTAAGCAAATCGAAGGCCCTGCACCCAAGCCAGTAGGCATTACCGGGGCGACCGTCTTAGGGGATGGTCGAGTAATGCCCATTGCTGACGTTCTAGAACTGATTGACCTTGCTATGGGTCGGATTCGTAAAGATGGTGGTGTTGCGATCTGGCAAAGGATGGAAACTCCAACCGCCAGCGGAGCCGAGGTCAATCTGATCAAATCTGATCCCATGGTGTTGATTGTGGATGATTCAATCACAGTCCGTGAACTCCTTTCTATGACCTTCAGTAAAGCTGGTTATCGGGTAGAACAAGCCCGTGATGGTCAAGAAGCCTGGGATAAACTCCGGTCTGGTTTGCCTTGCGAGATCGTATTCTGTGACATTGAAATGCCCAGAATGGATGGTCTAGAACTGCTATCTCGCCTTCAAAAAGACCCAGATTTGTGCGAAATCCCCCTGGCCATGCTCACCTCTCGTGGTGCTGATCGACACCGGAAAGTAGCTGCTGATCTCGGTGCTAGAGGCTATTTTACCAAACCCTATCTAGAAGACGTGTTACTAGATGCTGCCCAACGAATCAGGCAAGGGGAAGTATTGTTAGCTCGAAGTAATCAATAGAGGTAATCCCAACAGGTAACTGCGGGCAGCATCTTCAACCAAATCATCCCAATGCCAAAGCAAAGACCATGACCAGACCTGGTTAGGGTAACAATACCTGTGGAGGATCGTACTTTTCGGGATCTAGAATCGGGGAATGGGAATTATGGATTGGGTACTTTAAAAACTAAGCTAATGACAATAAAAGCGTTTGACTTGAATTCGCATCAAAATACGGCATCGGGTAAGACAGGTCGGTTTCGCAATTGGATAGTGGGGTTCACGAAAAAACCGATCTCTCTCAATTCCCCAGCTTCCAATCCCCATTTCCTCATACCGTTGATGACACTATCGTTGTGGGGACTACCTATCCTATCAGGGTTAGCTGCCAAAGCCTCAGATATCCCACTAAAAGTGGGAGTTGTGCAGCGCTTTGGAGATGAACCAACTGACAAGCTCACCCTGAAAGCTGCCCCGGACGATCAGCTAACCGTCAAATTTTTAGGCGGTGATATGCAACCGAAAACCAAGCAGCTTAGCAGCCTTAAGCTGGAAATAGTCAATAAACCGTTACAGCAGCCCCAGATCGAAGAGTACGTGGTCTTGAGTAACCATGGGACCTTTGAAACTGCAGAAGATAGTGCCAATAAATGGCGGGAAAAGGGGATTGAGGTGGAAGTTGCCAAGCCTGACCGCTGGCAGGTGTGGGCAAAACGGAGTGTTTATCAAACGCCTTTATTGCGACGTCTACTGCTAGCAAGTATCAAAGCCAAAGGTGATACTACTGCCTATATTGATACTAATGTTGTCACCGAGGTGCCCCATGCTTCCTTTGTGATTGGTAACTATCGCTACCATCGACGGGAAATCGATATTACTGCTGGTAAAAATCTGATCTGGGTTAGCAAAGGAGAAAATAACCGTAGGACAAGACTTTATCCTGGTAGTCTACGCATCCAGCCCAATGCCTATGGTGACTATACTTTAGTAAATCAGGTACCTCTAGAAAGCTACTTGCGGGGTGTGGTACCTCATGAAATTGGAGCTGGAGCACGCTATTCAACCGTAGCTGCTCAGAGCATTATTGCTCGCACCTACGCCTTGCGGAACCGACGCCGATTTAATGTTGACGGTTACGAACTCTGTGCGGATACTCACTGCCAGGTTTATTTCGGAATAAATCAAACCAATCCAGTGGCTGACCGTGCGATCGCAGCCACTAAAGGTCTAGTGCTGACCTACAACAATGAGTTAGTAGATGCCCTGTATTCCGCTGCAACTGGTGGAATCAGTGCGCCTTTCAGTGATGTTTGGAATGGGTCAGAACGTCCTTACTTAAAAGCAGTGGTAGACTCCCCATACTCCCTCTGGAATTTGTCACAAAAATCCTTAGCAGACGAACAAAATTTCCGTGAGTTCATGAACTTGAAGCAAGGATTTAATGAGACTGACAATAGTTACTTATTCCGCTGGAAGTACAACAATAGCTTAAAACAAGTCACCAGCCATTTACAACGCTATCTCAAAAAAACCAAACATCCCCTTGCCAACTTCACTACCATTGAGCATATGGAAGTGGTAGAGCGTTCACCAGCAGGACGAGTGCTGAAAATGGCGGTAACAACGGATCGGGGTATCCTGGAGCTGAGTAAAAATGAAGCCCGCAGCGCCTTTGGTCCTCCCCGCAGCACCCTCTTCTACGTAGACCCGATTTATGACAAAGCCAACCAAACCCTCAAAGGCTTCGTGTTCGTAGGTGGCGGCTTTGGACATGGGGTTGGCTTCAGCCAACACGGTTCCCAAAATTTAGCTAAACTCGGTTGGTCCGCAGAAAAAATTCTCAGCTTCTATTATCCTGGTACTCAAATTCAGCCTTTGAACAATTCTATTATCTTCTGGCAAAATGCCAGCGCACTAGTAACACCCTAGTCTAATCAAGGGTAAAAGGGGGGAGAAGGGGAAGATACGGAATAATTTCAGGAAAATTACCTCCTTCTCCTCCTTGATTTAGCAATAAGCGCGTGATTTCTCCATCACCCTATTACCTAATCATCTCATCACCCGATTTTCGGCGATGGGGAAGTAAAGAGCTCAAAGAGTAAAACACCCAACTTGTAAGCTCTGTTACTTCCCCTCTGTTATTAGTACTTATAGTAGTACTTAGTACAGTGCTTCCTCTTGATGAGTAGTGATCGTGCAATCAGAAGTGGGGTAGGCCACACAGGTCAGAACGTAGCCAGCCGCAATTTGCTCATCATCCAGGAAAGATTGGTCTGACTGATCAATAGTACCACTCTCTATTTTGCCAGCACAGGTAGAGCAGGCACCCGCACGGCAGGAATAAGGCAGATCTACACCTTGCTCCTCGGCAACGTCGAGAATGTAATCGTCCTCAGGAACGTCAAGGGTTGACTCGCCATCTGGTGTTTTCAAGGTGACTTTGTAAGTTGCCATGTTTTAGTAATCCTCTCGATTTAAAACAATAGTAGAGACGTTGTGAGTATACGGCAAAAGCCTATCCTTTGGTTCAAGGAGCTTGGCATGCTTATTTTTACTCCATCTCTGATACTACGGGAAAACTCTCAGTAGATTAAGACCGATTAAGAATGAAAGGCTTAATCCCCAATTCGATAAGTTTTACTTATATATTTTTCACAAGTATCTACACCAGAGAGTTAGCTGTAAAACCGATCCATGAAAATGCTCTAATATCTAGGTTTAACAGGTTTTTTAAAGATCCTATCTCCCTCAGATAACTTTGGCAAAATCCTTAGGAATTTATAATTAGAAATACTTATCATTACCATCCAAGACCTGTATCCACACATGGGGTAATGTGGTGATGGATTGATCGATAAAAAGGTATCTCACCTGCCAGGCTTGAGATCAGTTTTGCGGTATCATGGTAAGTTTGCAATGACCAGCAAAAAAGGAACAGAAACTGCAATGGCTCAGATGTATTACGATACCGACGCTAACCTAGACCTACTGGCGGATAAAACTATAGCTATTATCGGCTACGGTTCTCAAGGTCACGCTCACGCCCTTAATCTTAAAGAAAGTGGTATGAATGTGATCGTGGGACTCTATCCAGGTAGTAAGTCTAAGGCCAAAGCTGAAGAAGCAGGCTTAACCGTCCACACAGTGGCTGATGCTGCTAAAGCGGCTGACTTGGTGATGATCCTGCTGCCCGATGAAGTGCAAAAAACCATTTATCAGGCAGAAATTGAGCCAAATCTGACCGAGGGTAATGTTATTGCCTTTGCCCACGGCTTCAATATTCATTTTGGTCAAATTGTTCCCCCAGAGTTCGTAGATGTGATCATGGTTGCTCCCAAAGGTCCAGGACATTTGGTGCGGCGCACCTATGAACAGGGAGAAGGGGTACCTTGTCTATTTGCTGTTTACCAGGATGCCACAGGTCAAGCACGCGATCGCGCCATGGCTTACGCCAAAGGAATTGGTGGTACCCGTGCCGGGATTCTTGAAACTACCTTCCGGGAAGAAACAGAAACTGACCTATTTGGTGAGCAAGTCGTATTGTGTGGCGGCTTGAGTGAATTGATTAAATCCGGATTTGAGACCCTAGTTGCTGCTGGTTATCAACCAGAATTGGCCTATTTTGAATGCCTTCATGAAGTCAAACTGATTGTTGACCTAGTGGTGGAAGGTGGTTTAGCTAACATGCGGGATAGCATCTCCAACACTGCTGAATATGGTGACTATACCCGTGGCCCAAGGATTGTTACTGATGAAACTCGCGCCGAGATGCGTAAAATCCTCAAAGAAATTCAATCAGGTCAATTCGCCCGTGAATTTGTCTTGGAAAATCAGGGAGGTAAACCGGTCTTCACTGCTATGCGCCGTCAGAATAAAGAACATCCCGTCGAGGAAGTTGGTAAAGACTTACGCGCTATGTTTAGCTGGTTGAAAAAAGTCTAAGCATTCTTGACCGTTGACGGTTTACTATTAACCTTTTAAATCAAGACCTCTTAAATCAGGACTTACTTATAATCAGGACTTACGCTATGACTCTACTTGTCGGATGGAGAAATAACTCATATGTGGCGTAAGTCCTGTAAATTCTAGATTTTATAGCAGTCGAAGTCAAGGTTCAGACATATTTCTGTTCCCTGTTCCCTGTTCCCTGTTCCCTTTAAAGCCAAATATTATGTCCTAAACTATACTTCCGTTGCTATTGTGGGACGATTATGAATCCAGAGGTTTGCAGCTTCTAACTGAGCCGCTAATGCCAATAGTGTTGCTTCTGATGCTGGAGGTCCCACTAACTGAATTCCTACAGGTAAGCCCTTGTCATCAAAACCAACAGGAATTGCGATCGCAGGAAGTCCAGTAGCATTAAATGGTGGACACGGTCCAATCCAATTAATAATATTCTCCAAGGTTTCTTCATAACTCAAATCGTCCCACTCTCCTACCCGAATCGGTGGATGTAAATAAGTCGGTAACACTAGCACATCATAGTTGTTAAAGAATCCCACAATTTGACGGGCTATAATTTGTAGCTTAGTCACCGCTTGTAAGTATTCCCCAGCAGTACCGGATTGTTCAGCAATCCAGCGATTAATCGGACTTAAGGCTTCTAGGGGAATTCCTGCTGAGGTTACCCCAGCTTGCCATACTGTCTTAAACGGTTCTACTATGTCACTGAAATCTGGACAACCCCGTTCAACCAGATGTCCCATCCCTTCCAGTCGCTGCACCGTTTCCACTACAATCTTTTCACATACAGCTGACGCTTCTCCCATTGGTTTAATCGATGTGGCAAAACTAATCCGCAAATTATCCAGTTGTTGATGGGTAGCCTCTAGAAACGATATCTCTGGGTCAGGTAACCAGTAAGGGTCTCCAGTAATATAGCCAGACATCACATCCAGTAAAGCAGCTGCATCAGCTACCGTCCGTGCCATCGGACCAATACTAGCAATACCACTTTGAAAGTCTCCTACTGGAGCGGAAGAAATACGACCTCGTGTCGGTTTAATGGCGACCAAACCACAGCAAAAGGCTGGACCGCGTAGGGAACCGCCACCATCGGAACCTTGGGCAATGGGAGATAAGCCAGCTGCTACTGCTGCAGCTGAACCGCCACTAGACCCCCCTGGTGTGTAGTCCAGATTCCAGGGATTGCGAGCCGGTGGAAATCCTGGGGGTTCGGTATAGGGTAAGGAACCCAGTTCAGAGGTAGCGGTTTTACCTAAAATAATGAATCCAGCTTGCTTGATGCGGGTGATTACCCCATCATCATAGTTAGCAATATTGTCTTTGAGGGCAGCAACACCAAAGCTACAAGGGAGTCCTTCTACAGCCCTGAGGTCTTTAATGGCAATCGGGACACCAAAAAATGGAGGGAGTTTAGAGGTATCGGTAGTTTGGGCAAGTTGTTCGGTTTTGGCTTTAGCATCCGCAAGTGCCATCTCAGACGCCACAGTGAAGTAACTCCCTAGTTGGGGATTTAATGCTTCGATCCGTTCAAGGTAGAGTTGGACTAATTCCAGGGGTGATATCTCACCCTTGCGGATCAGTTGGGCTTGGTCTAGAGCTGGAGTAAAGGCTAGGTCAACTTGATTCATAATGGTTCTTTGCTATCAAGGGATGCTAATTTCTCAAAAAAAATGCCTAAGAGTATTGCTAGGCAAAACTTTTAGGCATTCAGATGCTAGTTAGTAAAAACTGAATTATTAAAATCTCAAAGCTATACGGAGTAAGACTTTGAGAGACTTTTTGTTAAACGTTGCTTAAATCCTAAGGATATAGCAGCTTAGGGGGTTAACCCAAACCCTAGCTGTCTTAAGATTAATTTTATTTAGACGCTATTATACCACTTAATTTTATAAATTGGTATAACACATCGTCAAATCCTGGTGATTTTCCGGAAGTTTCCGAAAAATACTGGCCAGGT
Organism: Moorena sp. SIO3I6; assembly: GCF_010672095.1. NCBI lineage: Bacteria > Bacillati > Cyanobacteriota > Cyanophyceae > Coleofasciculales > Coleofasciculaceae > Moorena > Moorena sp. SIO3I6. The sequence continues at coordinate 55,496 of NZ_JAAHHU010000037.1, forward strand.
TGCAGCTACCAAAGAGCCAGACTTCTTCGTTAATCTAATCATTATACCACTTCACCGCCTCAATACACAATATGCCTTCACCCTTTCCTGGGATGAATCCCTACCTGGAAAAACCTGAATATTGGTCACAAGTCCACAAGTGGCTAATTGTCCTGATTGCCCAAAGCCTTAACCCCCAACTACGTCCGAAGTATCGGGTAGCAATTGAGGAAAGAGTCTACAACGCTACTGGTGATGATTCGATGCTAGGTAGAGTGGGCATCCTGCCCGCCCGAAAAGATCATGTAGTCGTTCAAAGTTCTCAAAGCAACCACCAAGAACCCTCAGCTCTGGTTACCGTTGCTGCTCCTAGGGTCAAACCAATGAAGATTGCTCTACCGATGACTGAAACGGTTAGGGAGTGGTATTTAGAAGTGCGAAAGGTAGAAACTGGCAAAGTAATTACTGTTATCGAAATTCTTTCTCCCAAAAACAAACGGTCTG
>NZ_JAAHHU010000370.1:0-4216 GCF_010672095.1 Moorena sp. SIO3I6
AAAAAAAATAGCCGTAGAAATACTATCCACGGCTATGGCAATCACATATGTCAGAAATTTCCGAAACCCAAGGCCCCCGGGGGGAAAACCCCCCAGAAATTTAAGGTGTTATGGCAACAACCAATACTTGGTCATGGTAGTTATTACTTCCCCCGGAATATCCGTTGGTTCTAGAGGAGTCCACTCCGCGATTTCTGCATAGCCTAGGGAATAAAGCATGTGCATACTATTGATTACTGATTCACGAGGACCTTTGAGAGCGATGCAGCGCGGTCTTGGGGGTTTCCCCCATGAGCGACTGCATCAAGACAGTGTGCTGAGTTGGTTGTTTCTTGAAATTGCGAGTAAATTGTTCTGACATTGTGAAAAACTCCAACTTAGTTAATATTGATTATTGTAATGATTATAAAATTATTTGTCAAGGGTATTAAAAAGTTTTTTTGTGGGAGTTTTAGGATTAGTTAAAAAAAACTATTGCATAGAAATTAGAAAGCATACATTAGCGTTTATTTAGGGTGTATCTCACTTTTGTAAATTTTGCGTAGGGTGCGTTAGGGGTGGGCTCGCCCTGATTTTCTGCCTCTTTGCCACCATTGAAATAGCCCACCCCGTAACGCACCACCGAGTCAAACAGCTTTTAGGAAATGCACCCTTTATTTAAGACACATGTCAGTTTGGTTAATTCCTTTTAGATCCCCCTAAATCCCCCTTAATAAGGGGGACTTTTGAATTGAGTTGCCCCTGATTAATGGAAAACTAGAGATTAAACTGCAATAAATACCTACCAATTTTAGCGAAAAACATGTTTAAAATTATCAACTAAATTTAGATTAATATTATGGTTAAAAAATGTGATCAAATTTAATAAATTAACCGAATAATAGCAATCATTTTACCTGGGTTGTAAACCCCGAAATTCCGTTAATTATTGTCGGGATTTACTGGAAATTTTAAGAGTGAGTTAAGTTGCCAATATTTCCGACATACCTACCTTCCCCTGGCTTGATTGAAGATGATTTGGGATAGGTTCGAGTCGTCGAATTTGTGGCTCTTAACCCTCTTTTCGATTAGTTAACCAGAATTGACTTAGTTAGATCAGATGTGTAATGACTTACGACAGTACCCTAAAATATCTTGTTGAACAATATCCTCAAGCCTTTACCCGTTGGTTATAAAACCTACGAACCAGCAGAGGATATCGAAATTCTCAACACCGAATTAAGCACAGAACCAATTCGGGCAGATGCCTTGTTTTTTGTGCGAGTTGCTGATGCTATTTTGCATCTGGAATTTCAAACCTTACCCCAATCTGAACCTCCCTTACCCCTGCGGATGCTGGATTATTGGGTCAGGTTATATCGACAGTATCGTTGTGATATTGAACAGGTAATAATATTCCTGAAACCAACCCGATTAGCCGGAGTATTTGTAAATCAATTTACCGAGAGGAACCTATCCTTCCGCTACCGGGTGATTCGGATTTGGGAATGTGATCCACAACCATTACTTACCACCCCAGGGTTACTACCCTTGGCAGTATTAGCACAAACTGAAGTGCCAGAAACCTTGCTATCCCAAGTAGCAGCCAGAATCGATATGATTGAAGATAGACAACAGCAACGTAACCTATCTGCTTGCGTGCAACTGTTGGCTGGAGTGAAATTTGATGAACAGTTAATTCAAGCTTACTTTCGGGAGGATATGATGCAAGAGTCAGTAGTTTATCAACGAATTATTCGCCAAGGATTAGAGCAAGGATTAGAACAAGGATTAGAACAGGGATTAGAACAAGGATTAGAACGGGGATTAGAACAGGGATTAGAACAAGGAAAGCGCAATGAGCTTAATTTAATTATCCGTCAAATTAACCGTCGCCTAGGTGAAATCAATCCCCAATTACAAAATCAAATTAAGGAATTATCCTTTGATCAGTTGGAGGATTTAGGAGAAGCGTTGTTAGATTTTGAAACCGAAGTGGATTTGACCAATTGGTTGAACCAGTTATAGCGCTAAGCGCAAGGGCAAGAGGCATGCTAGCAATAGGCAAAAGTTTACTACAAAAGTAATGGTGCCCCTGACCCATTAAGAATTTAATTCGCCACGGGTCGCACCTCTGCATCCCTTACAACCCTCTTGACTATTGCCTCTTGCCTCTTGCCTCTTGCCTACTAGCATGTGAGAAAATAGTACTCCTTAATAACAAACCGGTACTAGTTACTGAGAAATAAGTACTGGTATGTTATAAACGAGTACTCGTTAACCAGAAACGGGTACCCGTTTGTTATACAACAGTACTAGTTAAGGCAAAGGAGTACTAGTATATGAGAAATTAGTACTCCTTTGTTATACATCAGTACATGTTTAACATACAACAGTACTAGTTTTCGGTTAATGGGTACTCCTGTGTTAGATCTGATTACCCAGTCTGGTTGGTTGTTGACCCGATTCCCGATTCCCGATTCCCGATTCCCGATTCCCGATTCCCGATTCCCTCTTCCCTGCTCCCTGCTCCCTGCTCCCTGCTCCCTGCTCCCTGCTCCCTGCTCCCTAAAAACCAGAAATTTGTACCTCACAATTAGTATAATTTATATATTTTTAAAAAAGTAAATAACTACCCTAAAAACTGCTATATAATGATGATTAAGTCTCTAAACTTTTGAATGTTTACCGAGATTTAATTGATCAGGAAATGCAGCAGACAATACTGCCATGGGCGGAAAATCGGCGAATCTAGGGCGATTTAGAGTAGTTTATTTTTTTCATGAATAGTGTAGAGCGGTTGTTGAATTGGTTATATAGTGGAGGGGGTTATGGTAATGGCTGACAATACATCTGATGCTCAACTTGACTTTCTCTTAAATGTAATAAAAGCAACCGCAGACAGTAATGGTAATCAAGAGGTAGTTTATCCATTACTGGCAGCAAATATCGACAAACTTAATCAGACTTTAGCAGAAAAATTTCGGGATTGGGCAACACGTAAGCTGGCAGAAGCGGAAGCAAATGAAGCGGAATACCTAGCAGTAGATATTGGCAATTTCAGTAATCTAATTAGGGAATTCCCCTTGGGTGACAAAGCCAGCAATATCGAAATTGCCATCATTGGCTATGAAGTCATACTAACTGTTTTCAGCCGTGAAGCATTTCCTAGTGATTGGGCAACGACACAAAATAATCTCGGTAATGCTTACGGTGACCGAATAAAAGGAGAGAAAGCACAGAATATTGAAGAAGCCATCGCTTGTTACCAACAGGCTCTTAGAGTCAGAACCTTTGAGGCATTTCCTAAAAATTGGGCAAATACACAATATAATCTCGGTAGTGCTTACTATTATGACCGAATAAAAGGGGAGAAAGCACAGAATATTGAAGAAGCGATCGCTTGTTATCAACAGGCTCTTAGAGTTTATACCTTTGAGGAATTTCCTAGGAAGTGGGCAACGACACAATATAATCTCGGTAATGCTTACGGTGAGCGAATAAAAGGGGAGAAAGCACAGAATATTGAAGAAGCGATCGCTTGTTATCAACAGGCTCTTAGAGTTATAACCTTTGAGGCATTTCCTATTGAGTGGGCATGGACACAAAGTCATCTCAGTGTTGCTTACGGTGAGCGAATAAAAGGGGAGAAAGCACAGAATATTGAAGAAGCGATCGCTTGTTACCTACAGGTCATTAGAGTTTTTACCTTTGAAGCATTTCCTAAAAATTGGGCAAGGACACAAACTAATCTCGGTATTGCTTACAGTGACCGAATCATAGGTCAGAAATCACAGAATATTGAAGAGGCTATCGCTTGTTACAAAGAAGCTCTTAGAGTTTATACCTTTGAAGCATTTCCCGAAAATTGGGCAAAGACTCAATTCAATCTCGGTAATGCTTACAGTGACCGAATCAAAGGTCAGAAAGAACAGAATATTGAAGAACGCATCGCTTGTTACAAAGAAGCTCTTAGAGTTTATACCTTTGAGGCATTTCCTTATGATTGGGCAATGACACAAAATAATCTCGGTATTGCTTACAGTAACCGAATCAAAGGTAATAAAGCACAGAATATTGAAGAGGCCATCCCTTGTTACCAACAGGCTCTTAGAGTTAGAACCTTTGAGGCATTTCCTAAAAAATGGGCAAGGATAAAATACAATCTCGGTACTGCCTACGGTAAGCGAATAAAAGGGGATAAAGCACAGAATATTGAAGAAGCGATCGCTTGTTA
>NZ_JAAHHU010000371.1:0-4183 GCF_010672095.1 Moorena sp. SIO3I6
AATCCGGCTCTCAAGCTATTCTAAGTTAGGCAGGCTGAAGGATGGTTTCATGTGTTCACTCTCCTGAACGGCAAACACTACCTGAAATAAGGGGTTTTGCGATAGAGACCGTTCTAGCTGCAACTCTTCTACCAATTTCTCAAAGGGTATGTCTTGGTGACTATAAGCTTCTAGGGCTGTTTGTTTAACTCGGTTTAATACTTCTGTGAAACTAGGGTCTCCTCCCAGGTCTGTGTACATGACTAGGGAGTTGACAAAGAAACCAATCAACCCTTCTATTTCACTGCGGTTGCGGTTAGCTATCGGTGTTCCTACTGCTATAGTTTCTTGACCACTGTAACGAGACAGCAACACTTTAAAGACTGCTAACAGGGTCATAAATAGGGTGGTTCCCTGCTTTTGGGTGAGTTGTTTAACTTTTGATGTTAGTGCTGCTGGTATGTTTATGGGTATACCTGCCCCTCGAAAGGTTTCTACTGCAGGTCGGGGATGGTCTATGGGTAGTTGTAATTGAGGTAAGTCTTGTAGCTTTTGCTTCCAGTAGTTGAGTTGGTTTTCTAGGGTTTCACCTTGTAAGTAGTTCTTTTGCCAAACTGCAAAGTCGGCATATTGTATGGGTAGTGAGGGTAATGGGGATGGTTGGTCTTCCAGTGTGGCAGTGTAAATAGCCGAGAGTTCTTTAGGTAATACTTTCAGTGACCAGCCATCGGAAGCTATGTGATGTAATGTGATTTGCAGTATGTGTTCTGTTGTTCCTAGTTGAAACAACTGAGCCCGTATGGGGGGGTCTAAATCAAGATTGAATCTTTGTTCATTTTCTTGTTGGAGTAGTTGTTGGAGTTTGGTGGTAGCTTCTGATGGTGTTAACCCACTTAGGTCTTTTTTGGGTAGTTCTAATTCAAAAGAGGGTTGAATTATTTGTACTGGTGTGCCGTTGATTTCACTGAAAGTTGTTCTCAGGGTTTCATGGCGAGCGATGATTTGGTTGAGACTTTTTTGTAGGGCTACATAGTCTAGTTTACCTACTAGATGTAGGGTTAATGGCATATTGTAGGCGTTGCTACTCAAGGCCATTTTTTCTATAAACCACAGCCTTTGTTGAGCGAAAGATAAGGGCGGATGGTTTTCATTTTCCTCTCTTGGTTGAATGGCTGCTGTCTCTATACGTTGACTTTGAGCTAAATGTATCTCTATTTCCTTAGCCAGACTTAGCAAATCGTAATTCTCAAATAGACTTCTAAGGGGGAACTCTATATTAAGAACTTTTCGGATCCGAGATACAACCTGAGTAGCCAGCAGAGAATGCCCTCCTAAATCAAAAAAGTTGTCCTGTATTCCCACTTTTTCAATTCCCAATACTTCTGTCCAAATTTCCGCTAATATTTTCTCTGTCTCTGTCTGAGGAGCTACATATTCAGTTGATGTACTACTAGCTAAATCTGGTGCTGGCAGCGCCTTACGGTCTACTTTCCCACTAGGTGTCAGTGGCATTTGTGGCAAAGCTACAAACCCAGCGGGTATCATATATTCTGGCAGCCGTTCTTTCAGATACTGTTTCCATTCCCTTATTTGATCTGCCTCAGATATTTCTGAAGTTTCCCCCTCCAAGACTAAATAAGCAACTAAACGTTTATGATTTCCATCCCCTTGCTTGTCTTCTTTTACTACTACCACTGTTTCTTTGACTTTCGGATGCTGAGTTAGAGTCGCTTCTATTTCTCCAGTCTCAATACGATACCCTCGCACTTTTACTTGATTGTCTATCCTTCCTATAAATTCTATATTCCCATCAGCTAAATAACGGCCTAAATCTCCTGTTTTATATAATTTACTACTATTTTCGTCATCGAAAGGATTAGTAATGAATTTCTTTTCTGTTAATTCGCGACGATTTAGATAACCTTTGGCTAGACATACTCCTCCTATGTGAATTTCTCCAAGTACACCCACTGGTACTGGTTGTTGGTCATTGCTAAGGAGATAAATTTGGGTGTTTTCTATGGGACGACCAATTGGTGGTAGTGTTGGCCAAGTTTTAGCTAATGTATAAGCTGACACTACATGGCTTTCCGATGGTCCATATTGATTTTGCAATCTACAGTTCCCCAGTCGCTGCATCATTTCTATGAGGTCTGGAGTCACCTGTAACTGTTCTCCTGCTGTTACTATCTCCCGCAATGGTGGTAAATTCTGGCACTCCCAGGCTACTGCTGCCAACTGCTGCAAAGCTACAAAGGGTAAAAATAGTCGCTCTACTTTATTGTCAGTTAGGAATCTTATCAATGTCTTGGGGTCGCGCCTCACTTCTGAAGACACTAGCACTAGAGTACCACCATCACACCAAGTAGAGAATATTTCTTGGAATGATACATCAAAGCTGATGGGAGCAAATTGTAGAGTTCTAGCTCCAAGACCAACTATTGTTTCGTGCTGTTGCCAATTTATCAGGTTCACCAAAGCAGTTTGGCTCATCTCTACTCCTTTTGGTTTACCTGTGGAGCCAGAGGTATAAATTACATAGCCTAGGTTTGATGGTTGAACTCCACTAATCAAGTTTGCTGTCGAATAGTTGGATAACATATCTTCACTGCTATCCAAGCATACTACTTGAGCTTTATGTTCTGGTAATAATGTAAAGAATGATTTTTGGGTTAGTAGTACAGACACTTTCGCATCACAGAGCATATAATCCAAACGTTCTTGAGGATAGGTTGAGTCAAGAGGCACATAAGCTCCTCCGGCTTTGAGTATGGCTAATAAACCTACTACCATCTCTACTGAACGCTCTACACATATTCCCACTAGGGTTTCTGGAACTACTCCCAATTTTTGCAAGTAATGGGCTAGTTGATTAGCTTTGCTATTTAATTGGGAGTAGGTCAGCTTTTGTTGTTCAAATACTACGGCTACTGCATCTGGGGTTTTCTGGACTTGTTCCTGAAATAATTGATGGATACATTTGTCTGTTGGGTAATCTGTTTTCGTGTTGTTCCACTCCACCAGTATTTGGTCTAACTCTGGCTCTGTCATTAATGGCAACTTGCTAATAGGTCGCTCGGGAGTCTCTACTGCTGCTGAGAGCAAGTTTTCATAATGTGACACCATCCGACTAATTGTTTCCGCCTCAAACAAGTCTCGGTTATAGGCACATAATCCTTTGATTTCTTCTCCTTCTAGCCACAGATGTAACTCTAAGTCCATCCGCACTGTCATTAGATCTCCCATCCATCGCTCCCAACCTAACTCTACCTCTAAGTTAGGCAGGCTGAAGGATGGTTTCATGTGTTCACTCTCCTGAACGGCAAACACTACCTGAAATAAGGGGTTTTGCGATAGAGACCTTTCTAGCTGCAACTCTTCTACCAATTTCTCAAAGGGTATGTCTTGGTGACCATAAGCTTCTAGAGCTGTTTGTTTAACTCGGTTTAATACTTCTGTGAAACTAGGGTCCCCTCCCAGGTCTGTGTACATGACTAGGGAGTTGACAAAGAAACCTATCAACCCTTCTATTTCACTGCGGTTGCGGTTGGCTATCGGTGTTCCTACTGCTATACTTTCTTGACCACTGTAACGAGACAGCAATACTTTGAATACTGCTAACAGGGTCATAAATAGGGTGGTTCCCTGCTTTTGGCTGAGTTGTTTAACTTTTGATGTTAGTGCTGCTGGTATATTTATTGGTATACCTGCTCCATTAAAAGTTTCAACTGCGGGCCGGGGATGGTCTGTGGGTAGTTGTAGTTGAGGTAAGTCAAGGAGCTTTTGCTTCCAGTAACTTAGTTGGGTTTCGAGGGTTTCACCTTGTAAGTAGTTCTTTTGCCAAACTGCAAAGTCCGCATATTGTATGGGTAGCTCTGGTAATGGGGATGGTTTTTCGAACAGTGTGGCAGTGTAAATAGCTGAGAGTTCTTTGGGTAATACTGTCAGTGACCAGCCATCGGAAGCGATGTGATGTAATGTGATTTGCAGTATGTGTTCTGTTGTTCCTAATTGATACAACTGAGCCCGTATGGGAGGGTCTACTTCTAGATTGAATCTTTGTTCATTTTCTTGTTGGAGTAGTTGTTGTAGTTTGGTGGTAGCTTCTGATGGTGTTAACCCACTTAGGTCTTTTTTGGGTAGTTCTAATTCAAAGGGGGGTTGAATTATTTGTACTGGTGTGCCGTTGATTTCACTGAAGGTG
>NZ_JAAHHU010000372.1:0-4176 GCF_010672095.1 Moorena sp. SIO3I6
AGTTCCATTTCATTTTGGTAATTATCGGTTCAGGGGGTGTTCCCAACTCAGTACCATTAGCCAGGCCAAATTTGCCAGGGAAACTCAGGCGATATAGAAACTCAGGCAGGAAGGTCGTGCTGGGGGTCCTCAGCAGCGGTAGACCAATACCTAACAAACGTACCGGTAAATTGTAGTCTCGACGCAACAGTTTAAGATTAATCCGAGAAGCATCAGTGAATAAAACCAGAATCAAGGTAAATTCAGCAATTATCCGAACAAGCTCATGCTCTACCTCCAGATTCAATAAACCCAACAATTGCGGACTCAATAAAAGTCCAAAGGTAACAAAAGCCATCGGTGGAGTAATTATACTTTTCTCAATGCGCCCAGAAATTAAACCAAAGCCGAGGATAAATAGGGCAATAATCGCAAATAGTTCAGTGTTCATGGAATTTCTCTAAGTCCTGAGTGCGTCAGTGCTATAGCAAAGGGAACAGGGAGCAGGGAGTAGGGAGTAGGGAGCAGGGAGTAGGGAAAAAAACCTGTGTACCTCATAGTTATGAAAAGCGCTGATAGCTGATAGCTGATAGCTGATAGCTGATAGCTGATAGCTGATAGCTGATAGCTGATAGCTGATAGCTTAAGTTACAAAAGTCTCTTCTTGCCACCCAAGCCAATCAGCCAGATCACAACAAACAACCAGTGAATGAAGACAGCTGTCCAGATCGAGCCACTTTGAATATAAGCAATAGTACAAATAATTCCCAAAAGCGTAGCTAGAAATATAAAAATAGGTTTAAAAAATGTTTCCCGTGCCGCCGGATAGAAGGTGATAGCATTCAGCGGATGATAAATAACAAAAATGACTAAACTGACTGTAGACCAAGCGAATAGTGAAATTAAGGAAGGGTTTTCTGAGGGATGAGGTAATAATAAAACCCGGAAAAATGTCTCCTCAGCTATTGCTGGGGTAAACAGAGCAGTTATCATAATCTTTAGTACTGGATGCCAAGAGGTTTTGACATTAACAGCACTTACATCAGTTTCCCTCAATAAAGGGGATAATGAGGTATCATGATCAGTTTCTTTTGATAAGGGGGATAATGGGGATTGATCAATAGTAAGTAAGTTTTGATCTAGTTGCAGAAAGCCATTACGTAAACCAATCGGTAAAGCAATTAAACCATAGATCATAATTAAGATAACTACAATTACCCAAGCTTTCCAATCAGGAAACGTTAATATCCCAGCCATCAAGCGCTCGGTAACTCTTTCAGCAAATTTGGCCGATATCTCCATAGTGACATCTCCATACTGACATCTCTATAACGTAAGCATTCAGCCGTCAGCCATCAGTAGTCAGTAGTCAGTGTTTAGTAGTCAGTTGTGAGCGGTCAAGCCTTGGCCTTTGGCACCTCAAGTACCATGCACGTAGCCCATTAGCTGATAGCTGATAGCTGTTCGCGTTCGCGAAGCGTGGCCATTCGCGTAGCGTGGCCAACGGCCAAGGCCAAGCGTGCGCGTAGCGCATAAGCTGATAGCTTACTCTATAACTATTAACATAAGCATGTTAATACTTCTAAAGATTTACCAAACCATGACGCGATCGCATAAATTTAATCACTCCAGGTTCAGACCCTCCAGCAATCTTAATAAATCCATTTTTTTCCAAAACTCGGATAGATGGAATCAATTCCGGTAACGTCTCTGCTATCACTACCTCAATTGTGACATGGGAAAATGCCCAACTAATCAGTGCATTAACTGCTTCCGTAGCGTATCCAAACCTTTGAAACTCTGGTAGCACAGAATAGCCGATTTCTACCATACCATCCCGGGTAGCTTGTCCCTTAAAACCACCAATACCGATTAATACTCGTTCATTTTTGCTGTTGTCTAGAAGAACAAAATACCAGCACCACCAACCAATCTGATCCGAGCCCTCCCTTAACCGTTGTGCAGTCAATTCCATAGTGCCAGCATGATAGCCTTCTGGGGGCCAAGCTTTTGGAATGTGAGCATCAATTAAAGCAGTAAACCGTGAGGGAGTCATTTCTGATTGCACCAGTTCTGGTGTACCGGCAATAAGTTCCAATCGATCTGTGGTGATGCTGATGTAATTCAAGGTTTAAAATTCCCCATATTTAAGGTTTAATAACGTTTAATTTAGCGTTTAATTCAAGGTTGTAATTTGGTTTTTATTAACCTATAGCAATCCTAAATGAATTGTGATAATTTTGTTCCCTGTTCCCTGTTCCCTGTTCCCTGTTCCCTTTGGTATATAATTTTGTATTCATTACCATAATTTATACGCCTTTAAACCCAACTTCCATTTCTTTCGTCGATTCTCTCACAATTAGAGTATCAGTTTTAGGAAGTTTGCGAGCAATACCAATTTGATTTAGGACAATGCCACAAATAATTACAGCACCCCCAATATACTGAGCTATTGTTGGTACTTCTGAGAGAATCAAGTAAGCTGCTAAAATGCCCGCTACCGGACTAAAGGAACTGGCCAGAGAAACATCGGATGCGCTAGTAGTCTTCAAACCCTTAAACCAACAGAGTTGACCCCCTACCACAATCACAGCCCCATAGAGTATCATCCATTGCCAGACAAAGGGTGAGAAAGCATCCATAAAGTGACCTACTCCAAATAACTTAATCACCACAACAAAGAAAATGACCGTACCTGTAGCAGTTCTGAAGACTGTAAAGATTCCCAGAGGGATTTGGCGCAGCTTCACTTTACTAATAATCGTAGAAATTGCTAATGCGATCGCTCCTACTGCTGCCATCAATTCACCGACACCAATCCTAAAACCTCCCGGCATATTAATCATGTTTTCCTGGGGAGGCTGAAGCGCAATAGTCAGGATTACACCAATAAATGAAATAATCGCACCAGCTATCACCCAACGATTTACCCGTTCTTTTAGAAGTAAAACTGACAAAGCCAAAGCAAGAGGAGGCTCAATGCGTCCAATTAGCACTACATTATTAACAGCAGTGCGCTCAAGAGCGATAAATATCAGAGATGGTGCCAGTGCTCCTGACAAAACTGCAACACCCAGTAACCCTAACCAATCTGTTCCAGATAGTTGTCTTATAGACCGAAAATTCCACTGTCGTCCATAAATACCAATCAACCCTAGCAACGCGCAGAGATTGCCAACAAACAAAACATTACAGAACGAAATAGGATTTCTACCATCAATTAAATTCTCTGCACCCAGGTCAGTCAGCTTACGAATGACCGAATTAGCTGCTGCAAAAATCAGGATAGCGATCAATAAGTAACCACGCCCTGGAATCCTATTCAACCAATCTGTTATTTTAGCAATGAAACTTGACATATAAGTTGACAATACCAAAGTTTCAGTGAATCATATCATGTCAAGTGGTGCGCGGTAGTGTTTATAGTCGAATATTTTTTGGGTAATAGGTAATAGGTAAGCATTCAGCGAGCCGTGCGCGCAGCGCATATCCTTACGCACTATAGTCAGCACATTGTTGGATCAGTTTGGCAATTAATCCAGTCCAACCAGTTTGGTGGCTTGCTCCAACTCCTAAGCCGCTATCGCCATGGAAATATTCATAGAATAAAATTAAATTGTGCCAATTCTGATCAGTTTTAAATTCATTTATTTTGCCATAAATAGGACGATGACTGGATTGATTTTTCTGGAAAATCCGAATCAGACGTCGGGATAGTTCTACAGAAACTTCTCCAAGGGTCATCAGATTACCTGACCCTGTCGGGCATTCCACTTTAAACGTATCTCCTAAATAGTAATGGAACGTTTGTAAGGATTCAATTAACAGATAGTTAAGGGGCATCCAAATTGGACCACGCCAGTTAGAATTTCCCCCAAATAACCCATTACTAGATTCAGCCGGTTCGTAGTCTACACGATGTTCGTGATCATTGACATAAAATCGATAAGGATTATCCTTATGAAACTTAGAAATGGCTCGGATACCATAGTCACTTAAAAACTCATTTTCATCCAACAACTTGCTCAGAATGCGGCGGAATTTATCACTTTCTAGCACTTTTCCAACATTCATATAACATAGAGCAAGCATCCGCTTTGCGCCTACTCCCTTAGTTTCCATACAAGCAACATTGCGTTTGAGATCAGGGCGATGTTGAATAAACCACTCCAATCGTTTTTTAAAACCCGGAAGTTT
>NZ_JAAHHU010000373.1:0-4159 GCF_010672095.1 Moorena sp. SIO3I6
GCATATTTCCCTTTTGTTACCAAAAGGTATTGAGTCCAACCTAAAAGGTTGTTTTACGTGAGGGTAGGTGGTGTAAATTACCCTGGGGAGTCGGCTCCCCGCTTTACTTGACCAGTTCAGGTCGCGCAGTTTCCCCTCACACGGCTCCTAGGTAAACTCAGTCTTTTGACCGGCCTTTCGGCATGCTCCAGTGTATCTGTTGATGGCAGCTTTGGTGGACTGCTAAAAGGTTCTTTTTTGACCAATTGTCGTGGTTTCCATCGACATGATGGAGATGTACAGATTCGCCTTCTAGAAACCTCAATCCACAGTGTCCACAGGAATGGTTTTGCCTTTTTAATGCGTCTGAAGTAGCATCTGAATATAACCTAGAGTTTCGGTTACTCCAGTAGACTAGGTCACCGTCATAGGGTGACTTAGTCCCCTTTACGTTCACGTGTTGGTTTTGTTTGTATCCTACTTTTGGGAATGCCTTTTTGCATAGTTCAGTTGCTCTTTGCCGACTTACTTTCTTTTCCTTTCGGAATTTTCGGTGGGCAGTATTGGCCATGAACCATAAGCTGTCCCTTGAGCTGCTCATATCACAGCTACTGTGGTAGTTTCTCCATCCGCGAACGATGGGGGCTAGCTTCTTAGCTTTTACTTTGGCACCATAATTCGAGTGGTTAACCACGGCTTTAATCTTCTGACGGATTGCTCTGTGATTTTCCTCTGAGGGAATACACGAGAACTTTCCGTCTTTTCTGACGCGAAATTTCCACCCCAGGAAGTCAAATCCGTTTGTCGCTTTGGTTAGTTTGGTCTTCTCTTCACTTATTTCCATCCCTCTTTCAGCTAGGAATTCCTTAACCTTCTGGAGGATTTTCTCAGCATTGTCTTTAGGCTTTAGAATGAACACCATATCATCTGCATATCGCAGTGACGTGTGGATGTCTTCTATTCCGTTAAGTGCCACATTTGCTAGTAAGGGGCTTACCACTCCACCTTGTGGTGTTCCCTGGTCTGGGAATTCTGGAAATTTGGCGTGAACTCCTGCTTTTAGGCATCTGAACACTCCTTGCTTAATAGCTTTAGGGGCTATTAATCTCTCCATTATTGAACTGTGGTTGATGCGGTCAAAGCATTTTTTGATGTCTAATTCTATGATGCGTTTGGTGATGCCGTTGTGGTTTGATGCTAGGTGTATCTGTAACCGCTTTTGCACATCTTGAGCGCATCTGCCTGTTCTGAATCCGTAGCTATCACCACTAAATGTGGCTTCGTGTGCTGGCTCCAGGGCGTATTTAATTAGACACTGCCATGCTCTGTCTGCTATGGTTGGTATCTTTAGCATCCGGGTCTTCCCGTTCTTTTTACGGATTGGTACTTCACGTAGTCCACTATGTTGCCAGTCGTGACAATAATGGTTCAATGCTTCAACCAGTGCCATGCGTTCTCTGTAGTTGAGGCTTGACTTTCCATCAACTCCAGCCGTCTTTTTCCCTTTATTTAGTTGGGTCACTTGTCGGACTGCCAATAGTTGTGCTGAGCGGGATTTCATGATGAGTTTTTGTAGAGACCTAGCTTTCCTCAGGTCACCTTCTCGAACTGCTTTATATACTCGCTGTTGTAGGCGGAAAAGGTTTTGGCGGAGCTTCTTCCACTGTTGGCTTTTCCAAAGGTCACTATATCTATTTGACATGTGTCTACCCATGCTCTCCGTCAGGTTTGTATACTCTGAATACCCGCCACCAGTTATTTAATGGCATCCTACCCGACAGTGGGGATTAAGTGTGGCATCACTTACTGAGGTTTCGACCGTTCCTTAGACCCATTATTGCTGTCGTTTTTACTTGTTCCATCCGTTAGATTGTTTTGGTGATTTAGGACAGTCCAATTCGCCTATTCCCTTCTCGGAGATTACAGCTATCAAAAGAAAAACGCTGTGAGAAATATAGGGAATCAAGTCTCGCATGTACTAGTCAGATTGCGGCTCCGTGGTTAGACGCTTTTTCAGGACTTTTGCTTCTGTTATCCATGTCACCTCCCCGATACCGCCAGTGTCCCACATCTGATTTAGGTCTGATTGCGGCCTGGTGCCAGCTTCGCTCTGAGTTATGCCTAGTTCTCGGCGTGGCCAAGGTAGGGAGTCACCTGTCTCCGCAGGGGGTCGGGTTTTCACCGCCATCCAAAACGGACAGTTATAACTTTTGGGGTTATCCCCCGTGAGTTACCTAAGTCATACCTCTCTAGTTTTTAGAGACTCCTACTTAGAACAAGCCGCACTCTTTTTCCACGTTCAGCAAGGCCGGAGGTTCGTCCATCCATCCGAGGAATTCTGTTGTCTTTTCGATTTTGGCGCGATGGCTTCGCGATTCGTTGATTAAATTAAATATCATGGTTGGTATCGTGGCAATTGATTGACGGAAGACGGGAAGAGCAACTCCCGTCTGTTTTGTCTTGCTTAACTATAGCGATAGAGTTTATGGCCTGAGAAACCGCAGTAAGCTGCGGTTAGCTGCGGTTAGCTGCGGTTAACAAAAAAGGAACGTCAACGTCTTTTCTTCTTGCTAACCCCTGGGCGTCCCGGCTTTTTCCCCTTCCCTGTTACCTTTGTCGTCTTCTTTTTCTGGTCTGAGACAGAGGAGGACTGCTGTGCGAGGCGACTCAGATCAATAGTCTTAGTCTTTGGTGGCTGCTCTTTTTCCTTGATACAGCCATTCTCTATCAAGCGGTCACGCACCCAGTCGTCCCATTCTGAAGCGGTCAAATACAGGTTCTCTGATTTCTTGGATATTGCAAATCCATCAATGAACCACACCTCTCCATGAGCTTTCAATCCCGCTCAAATGTCCTGGAAAAAGGCATCCTCGTCGAATGGCTCATTTAAGAGGTCGTCATGAAAAAGTATCAATTCTGGGGTTGACTCTATTACTTGCCAAATGCGTACCCCTGGCAAGGCTTCAATATTTTTTAGTTGGTTGATTGTTGTTAGCATTGGATATTCTTGATTGATTTGTGCAAAACCTGGGGCAGTTTTTTTTCCAGGTATCTATTTTTAACTACAGAACAAATTCGTAAGCGAATGGAACATCGTGCTCCTGCCCGCAATTATCAATCCAGGTACTGTAGACTTCGGTTAAGGTCGTTCGGCATTGATCCTCTATTACATCTTTCGGAGCACATCCGATTTTCCACTTAGCAAAAGTAGGGTTAGTTTTGCGAAAGTTACTGATGCGATCGCGAGAAGTTTGAGTAAGAGTAAACGTGTTCATTGCACTACACCTCCTCGTTGAAATCACATTCGTCATAGTCATACCCCGATTCATCTTCCAAGCCCAGAATCCAGACCACTTCATTCACAGCAGTACGAATTTTAGAAGTCACTTTTGAAACAAACTTACCTAACTTGACCCGAGTACTGACTGCCTTCATCTTGGCTAGAGCAATCACATACTCGTGGTGCGTTGGGGCAAACTTCCAAAGGAAATCAGAACTGAAGCTGTACATGCCGTGCCAATACCAGTTGCGGTAGTGCTCACAGAAGCAGTCTTCTGCTAAGTCAGCGGAACCACTGGCGATTAACGCTACCGGATGACCGCACTCAACAGAGAAGAAATACTGAGCAGACTCTAGTTGATCTTCGGTGCATGCGCGGATCATCAAGCTTTTGCCATCAGTAAAGAGGTAGGTTTTCATTCTTTTTTTTTGCAATTTCAATCAGAGAGAAGGTTACCCCGCACCCGGCGGGGCAGTTCAATTAACGGGGGTTCTTAACTTGAGGCTTTGGCTTGACCCTGCGGCGGAGTATACTCCCGTTAGTTCCTTGAGTGCCCCCTTTTTTGATTAACTTTTCGCGTTCAGCAATCGACTTTGCCGCACCCTTAGGGGCAATCACTTCGTCTATGGCTTTCGATAAATCTTCCATCTGTTTCTTCTACTTGTTAACTCGTCGGCCAAAAAAGCCGATTGACTTTACTTTTGCTTCGGATTTCGATTGCCGTTCAGGGGCAAGGGCATTGTGTCCTTCCTCTTGGGTTTTGGTTCGGACAGTCTCTCGTAGACCAGAGGAGGTGGGTAAGATGTCACCATACGGTTGGCCATTAACTGTGTACTCTCCAGTTTTGCCACTGGACTGAATTGGGTCACCAGAGCGTTTGGCAAGGGTTCCCGTGTAGTG
>NZ_JAAHHU010000374.1:0-4155 GCF_010672095.1 Moorena sp. SIO3I6
TACAGCTAGAGAGCAGAGTGTTTTAGATTTGGTTGCCCAAGGGCTAATGAATAAAGAAATTGCCCGACGTTTAGAGACTAGTGTTCGTAATGTTGAGAAGTACGTTAGTCGTCTGTTTAGCAAAACCGGAACTAATAGCCGTACCGAGTTAGTTCGCTATGCTTTGGAACATGGTTTAACTAAGTAAAGGTTGAGCCTATCCTTAGGAACAGTACAAACAGGATTGTCCATCGTGGGATGGGGTTAACTACGCTTCGGCATTTGCGATCGCAAATCGAGGAGCGTTGATTAATATGAATGCAGTTAAGCCTTGGGAGTGGCGGAAAAGGAATTAAATAGGTATTTTTAAGTGCGGAATGTAGGTTCTAGGTTTTTTTAGGGGTTGGCAGAGTATTTTTGAAATTGTTAAGATCCATTAAAGAACTGCTACATAATTTGCTATACATAACAGAATCGGCTATTTAAATCTTAAATTCAGGAGCATCAGTGAAGTTAATTTCGGTTTTTAACAATAAAGGTGGTGTGGGCAAAACAACTCTTACATATCATTTAGCCTGCGCTTTAGCAGAACTCGGTAAAAAAGTTTTAATGCTTGATTTAGACCCTCAATGTAATTTAACTATTTATGGATTAGATTCAGAAAGTTTACATGAAATTTGGCAGGATGAAGATGGATTCATTGATGATTTTAATGCGACCCGTAAGAAATTTGAAGATTCAGATTTTGAATCGTTTAATAGAAATCACAGAACAATTCATTATATTCTTAAGCCTATAGAGGATGGCATAAGCGAGCCAAAATCTCTTCCTCGTCCAATTGAAGTAGCTACAAACCTAGATTTAATTCCAGGTCGTCTAACCCTACATATGTACGAAAATAAGATTGCCGAACGCTGGGCTGGTTTATATAGGGGAGAACCACTGTCAATTAGAACCATAACTCAAATTAGAGCTATAGCTCGTAGATATGCTTCCGAAAGTAAATATGACTTTATAATTGTGGATACATCTCCAAGTTTAGGAGCTTTAAATAAGGTAATTATATCTACAGTTGATGGTTTTTTAGTGCCTTGTTTTCCTGATATGTTTTCTTTGTATGGAATTAGAAATATTGGTAAATCTTTACTTGAATGGAAAAAAGATTTTGATACTATTTATCCCCTTATTTCTAAAGAGAAAAGAAATGAATTTCCAGAAAGGTTTGTGAGCTTTCTGGGATTTACTATATACAATGCAAAAAAATATTCAGGTCGTACACCCCTCAATCTTGCTCAAGCTGCTTATAATTATGCCAATGATATCCCTCAAACAGTTAGGGATTATATCAGTTCTGAAGTTCGTCAACACTTAGATGATGAGATGATTGATAATCCGATTGGCTATCAAGAAGTTATGCATACACATAATACATTACCTTCAATGGCTCAAAAGTATAGAGTTCCAATTTGGAAAGTTCCTGATGTAAATAATCTCGAAGGAACAGACAAAAATACAATTATAGGTAATCAAGCAATTTACAAGGCAACAAAAGATGCTTATAAAGTTTTTACTGAAGACTTGCTAAGGAGGATAAATCGTTTGAACACTAATCCTGAAGTGTAAGGACCTGCAATCATAAATACCTCGACCAACAATCATCGGAATTGTGAGACGAAATTATTGCAACTGAGACTGCAATCGTAATTTCTCATCCCACATTATTTTCAACCATAATACTCCTCTTAACATTCTTTAAAAACGTGTTCAAAAATACACGTATCTCGGCTGTTGCGTTTGATGACACAAACCCTAGATTGACTCGATGACCTGGCGATACCACTTTTGATTCCCTATTTTTTTGACTTCAAAACTCAAACCTTTAATTCAGACAATAATTTCACCATTAGACTGAGTCTTGCGACAAGCTTCTCTTAAACTAGAGCAGTTACATTAAGCGATCGCACTAGCGTCATCCCCAATTAGAGGAAATTCACCGGAACGGCTGTATGCTCATCTATCTGCTTTGGTAGGTTTTGTATAGCTGAA
This sequence comes from Moorena sp. SIO3I6, assembly GCF_010672095.1. Taxonomy (NCBI): domain Bacteria; kingdom Bacillati; phylum Cyanobacteriota; class Cyanophyceae; order Coleofasciculales; family Coleofasciculaceae; genus Moorena; species Moorena sp. SIO3I6. The sequence goes on from NZ_JAAHHU010000374.1 coordinate 2,026, forward strand.
CTGCTAGCTATCTCCGAGTTACCTAGCTTTAGCTTTCATTGCTGCTAGCAAGCTTGCTGAGATCAGGAAGTTGACCTGAACCCGATTATCATTTGACATGATTGACATTCCCCGCTCTAAAGCGACAGGTGCGCCTTCATCAAGGAGTTTCACCGATGAGCGACTGGATCAAGACAGGGATTGAGGACAACATAAGCAAAAAATATCCCTTGACCAATAAATACCTCAAGCACGCTTATATCCCCCGGATAAATCACGGGGGCTAATCCCATTACGTCGGTAACTTCCAATTAAATCCTATTCCCTTCGCCTAAAGAGCAAGCTAGCTCACACTTTAGTCAGTATTAACTTAAGTAAAGTTACGTTAAGATACTTTGCATTTTCTTATCAAGCTTGGCAAAAGTTTGTTATCGTTCATTATCGGCATACATAACTATAAGAAAGGAAAAGACACATGAAGACTTCTCAAACTCCCAACCATTTGGGTCAATCAGTGGCTTTAGGTCTTGTTTTAGTAGTCGCCAGTGTTGGTATTTTCATCCTGATGATGGTTCAAAGTGGTGCTTTGCAATCTTAATAATCGTTACGGATCAGGCTTGCCATCCCTGGTTCAACTTTTCGTGAAACTCAAAAAGCCCACCTATAGCCCTATAGGTGGGTCATAAAAAAAACATCTAAAAGACATCTACTATATAGATCTAAAAGAGGATTGTTAAGTTATATAAATTTAGGCTTGACATCCTTCAACACTAACCCTTCCGGTCTAGACCGGAAGGGTTATTATCATAAGTTAACCCCAAGCAATCCTGTAGCTTAACAAAACTTAACCAAAATTTATCCCGGTTAACCCTTCCCGATTAGCGGGTGTTCATGGTAAAACTCATCAGTATAGTGAACCTCCCAAAGTACACTCTACTGATGACCATGAAAAAATTGACCTTGCTACAGCAAACTTTGTTCCTCCTTCTTAGCTTATTTTTTTCCGTAGTGGCAACCCCCCTGCCAGAAATTGCTGAAGCCATGCCAACTCTGGTATCTAGCCGACAGCAGTATAATCAACAGCTCAATGACCTTCTCCATCAAGCACGAGAGTTTGTAGATGCTGGTGACTATGAGGAAGCTGTTGCTATTTATAAGGAAGCAGCTGAGCTGGAGCAGGGAAACCCTAAGATTTTTTCGGGCATTGGCTACTTACAGGCAAGTCTGGGCAAATTCCAAGACGCTGCCGCCGCTTACAAAAAAGCGATCGCACTAGAGCCAGAAAATCCTAATTTCCATTACGCACTGGGTTACAGTCTCGCCAATGCTGGGGATAATGCTGGTGCTGCTACGGCCTATCGTCGTGCCACTAAACTGAACCGGGAGAATATTAACGCCTATTTTGGTTTGGCCATTACCCTGCTACGTCAAAAGGACTATCAAGGCGCTATAGAAACCTATGAAAAAATCCTGGAAATTGAGCCAGACAATCTAACAGTATACCAGTTAATCGGTGCAGCCTGGTTAGAGCAGGAAAATGCTGAAGAAGCCATTAAAGTGTTCCAAAAAGCAGCGGAAATTGCTCCGAACGAAACCCGTATCCAACTAAGTTTGGGCACAGCTTGGTTGATTCATGGGGATGAGATGGCTGGACTGGCGGCTTTTGAAAAAGCGGTGAAATTAGCCCCTCGTAATCCTGACATTCACCTCCAGATCGGTCAAATCCTGGAATCAAAAGGGAATTTATCCAGTGCCCTCAAAGCATTTCGTCGAGCAGTTTCTGCCCAACCTGATTTAGTAGAAGCACAGGAGTACATCGGGAAAATTCTTCTAGCCCAAGAACAATATGTACCAGCAGTAGTGACCTATAGACGTTTAATTGAACTGGCTCCGGAAAATGCCCAAGCTCACTATAACCTAGGAGTAGCCTTAAAAAAACGTTCTCGCGTCACCGAAGCCCTCACTGCTATCGAAAAAGCCCTAGAACTTTACCAGACTCAACGGGATAACGAAGGGATTGAGCAGACCGAGTCTCTGCTGAAGCAACTGCAAGAGTTTCTTTAAGGATCAGCACAGATCCAAATCTTTTGGATCTATCCCTTTAGCTTTTAATTGCGACCGCAATGCTTTCATACGACTTCTTTCTTGGGA
>NZ_JAAHHU010000375.1:0-4130 GCF_010672095.1 Moorena sp. SIO3I6
TGTCAAAAAGTTGAGTCGAAAAATCACCAACAACGTTACACAGAAGAAGCAGACCAGATAGAACGAGTAAGGGGTGAATTATGAATTTAGTTGAGTTTTTACAAGAGCTTTCAATTAAAGGTTGGCAGATCTGGAGTGAAGGTTCGCAGCTACGCTACGATGCTCCCAAAGAAGAATCAACTACATCAGTATTGGCTCTGCTGAAGCAACATAAGGGAGAGATTTTACAGTTACTGCATGACAAACCAGATATTCTCAATGTTTATCCCCTTTCCTACGGACAACAGGCAATGTGGTTTCTCTGGAAACTAGCACCTGGTAGTTGTGTTTATAACGTGTCCGTACCTGTTCGTATTTGCTCTCAGGTGGATGTGACAGCTTGGAAGCAAGCTTTTCAAGCCATATGCCAACGTCACCTCATACTATCAAGCACATTTCCTAAGCTAGGTCAAGTACCTATTCAACAAGTGGATCGCCATCAAGAAGTGGACTTTTTGCAGGTTGATGCCTCCACTTGGAGTAAAGAGGAATTAAATCAGAGAGTGATTGAAGCTCACAAGCATCCTTTTAACCTGGAAAAGGAATCGGGGATGCGCGTCAGGTGGTTTGTGCGGTCATTTCAAGAGCATATTCTACTGCTGACAATACACCACATTGCCTGTGATGGCTGGTCTATAGACATCATCTTTCAAGAATTAGCCAAATTGTATCAAGCTCAACAGACCAATGTACCAGCATCTCTTCCCCCTCTGAACTATTCATATCAAGATTATGTTCGCGCTCAAAGGAAAATTTTAGATAGCCCCAGAGGAGAAATCCTTTGGCAATACTGGAAACAAAAACTAGCGGGCGAATTACCAAGCTTAAATCTACCCACAGACAAACCACGCCCGCCCATACAAACCTACGAGGGAGCAGCCTATCATTTTAGCTTATCTGAAAAACTCAGTCAGCAGCTTATAGAATTAGCTCAAAAAGAAAATGTCACGCTCTACACGCTATTGTTGGCAGTCTTTGGTGTCTTTCTTTATCGTTACACAGGTCAAGAAGATATTTTAGTTGGTTCTCCCACATCAGGTAGAAATAGAGCTGAAGAGGCTCCAATTGTGGGCTTCTTTGCTAACTCGGTTGTTATGAGGATGTCGGCGTCGGAAAATATAAGTTTTAAGGAGTTTATCACTAAAGTTCAGCATACGGTATTAGAAGCAGTAAACTATCAAGATTACCCTTTCCCATTGTTAGTAGAGCGATTGCTGCCAAAGCGCGACCCTAGCCGCTCTCCAATTTTTCAAGTTTTTTTCCTGCTACAGCAAATGTCTGAATGGCGAAAGCTGCTCTCTGGCGAAATGAAGACATCTTCGGATTGGCAAGGACTTAAGTTAGAAGCCTTTGACAGACCAACGAAGGAGTGTCAATTTGATTTCATACTAGAAATGATACAGGTTGGCTCGTCCCTTGGTGGACTTATTAAGTACAGTACCGATCTATTTGAGGAAGAGACTATTGCCAGAATGGTGGAGCATTTCCAGACATTATTACAAGCAATAGTAACAAAGCCGACTGCTAACATAGATCGATTACCATTACTAACAGCAACTGAGCGGCAGCAGTGCCTAACACTCGGAAATAACTTGGGGAGAAAACAGGGGCAGGATAAATTTATCTATCAATTGTTTGAGGATTTATTTGGCTCTCCAGGAGAGGTTAGTGGCAAGCAAACTCAGTTGGGACAGTATACAGAAGTAGTGCCTGTGGGTTGGCCAACTGATTTTTCAGTTTATGTTTTAGATCCCTATGGAGAACCAGTACCTCCAGGAGTAACAGGAGAGGTTTATGTTGGAGGTGGCAATTTAACTGAGAGTGACATAAATCGGACCCAACAAGCCCCAGTTAGTTTTGTAGAGCATCCCGAACTTGGTAGTTTATTGAAAACTGGGGAACGGGGTTGTCTTCGTGCCAATGGTGGTCTGGAATTGCAAGGATTTGGGCAACGTTGGGCTTGGATTAAAGGGCATCGGGTGGAGTTGCAGGCTATAGAAAAAGCCTTACTGGCAATTACTGGGGTGGAAGACTGCTATGTGATCATGCGACAACGACAACTAGTTGCTTATGTAGTGACCTCAAAATCTTTCTTGTCAGAGTCTCTCCACAACCAGTTAAAGACCGAATTACCCAGCTATATGCTGCCAAGTGCCTATGTAACAGTATCTAACCTGCCCTTAACAGGCAAAGGACTAATAGATGAATCAGCGTTAGCACAATTGGAGGTGATTGACTCCGAGTTAGTGTCACGTTGGGAAGAACAGTTGCGATCGCTGCCAGAAATAGAGCAAGTAGCAGTGGTAGTTCAGCCACAAGTAAAAACCCTTCCCAGATTACATATTTCTGATTTAGTACCGTCGCCTCCAAGAGGAAAGGTTACAGATTCTCCTCAAGTTGAAACTGACAACTTGATAGAGAAAGATAAAAAGAACTTGCCACAGGAAGTAAACCAGCTAGCTATCAGCGAAGGAGAGTCTCTAATAGACCTAAAGGCACAAACTTTAGGGGAGATACTGCAACGAGCAGCTCTAGAGAATTCAACTAAAGGTGTAGTATATATCCAACCCGATGGAACTGAGTTTGTACAGTCCTATAAAAATTTATTAGAGGATGCCCAAAGATTATTGGGAGGATTGAGAAAACTTGGTCTCAAGCCCCAAGACAAGGTAATCTTTCAACTAGCAGACAATCACAACTTTATTAGTGCATTTTGGGGATGTATCCTTGGAGGATTCATCCCCGTACCAATTTCCGCAACGGGCAACCTGAACAAGCTGCAAAATAGCTGGCAGATGCTAGGAAAGCCATTGGTACTATCAGAGCAAAAGTTAGCTCCAAAACTTCATCAGTGGGCAGAAGAATTAAAGTTAGAAAACTTTCAGATAGAACCCATAGAACCCTTAAAAGATTCAGAGGCAGATCGTAATTGGCATAAATCCAACTCAGAGGACTTGGTGCTATTGCTGCTAACTTCCGGCAGTACAGGTATGCCCAAAGCGGTCATGCACAACCACCGTAGTTTGTTAAGCCGTAGTGCATCAACGGTTCAATTCAACGGGTTTAGCAAAGAAGACATTTCCTTAAATTGGTTTAGCCTCGACCATGTTGGGGGAATAGTGATGTTCCATCTGAGGGACGTTTATTTGGGATGTCAGCAAATCCACGCTCCAACAGAACTGGTGTTGCAAGAACCGACACGATGGTTAGATTGGATTTCCCACTATCGAGCCACAATTACTTGGGCTCCAAACTTTGCTTATGGGCTAATTGTGCAAGAACTAGAAAATCGACAAAAGACGGGCAGTCAACAAGAAAATCACCGAGGATGGGATTTGTCCTCTATGCACTTTATTCTCAATGCTGGAGAGGCAATTGTTGCAAAAACCGTCAGGCGATTTTTAGAAGTATTAGGTCAATATCAGCTCCAAGACCGCGCTATGCATCCAGCATGGGGCATGTCAGAAACCTCAAGTGCGGTAACGTTTTCATCTAAATTTCTACTATCTTCAACCACAAACGAGCAAAAATTTGTCGAAGTTGGTTCCCCAGTGCCAGGGTTCGCCATCAGAATAGTAGATAATCAAAACCAGATAGTGAAAGAGACAATGGCGGGTCGAGTACAAGTAAAAGGACCGTCTGTCACATCTGGTTACTATCAAAATACAGAAGCAAACCAAGACGCTTTTACAGAAGATGGTTGGTTTAATACTGGAGACATAGGCTTCCTGCGACAGGGGTGTTTAACAATAACGGGACGGCAAAAAGATATTATCATCATCAACGGTTTAAATTACTACAGCCATGAAATTGAAGCAGCAATAGAAGAAATAGAGGGCATAGAAGTTTCTTATACTGCTGCTTGTGCTGTCAGAGATGCCGAAAGCGATACAGACAAACTAGCCATATTTTTCAATCCAGCACAAACCGCAAGCGATCGAGAAGCAGATTTGTTAAAGGAAATTCGCTTACGAGTAGTGGATCATTTTGGGATTAATCCTGATTATTTGATTCCTGTGGAACGAGACGTTATTCCCAAAACAGCGATCGGTAAAATTCAACGTTCTCAACTAAAACGCTGTTTTAGTTGA
>NZ_JAAHHU010000376.1:0-4118 GCF_010672095.1 Moorena sp. SIO3I6
TAAAAGCCCGTGCTACCAGACTCCGCCCCACCCCAGATGGACCGGCAAACAGGTAGGCAGGGGCAATGCGGTTGGTTGTAATTGCTCCGTGCAATAATGCGATCGCTTGGTCTTGCCCTAGGATAAAGTCGAACGCTCCTGGAACCATGATTTAAACCGTTCACGGAAAATCTTCTGAATGGAATTATGGACTTCCTCCTCACTGTAGCTAGCATCTACCCGAACAATCCGATGGGGATTTTGTTGATACAACTCCTGAAATCCCTGCTGCACTCGTCGGTGAAATGCTAAGTCAGCTTGCTCCATGCGGTCAACGGTTCCCCGCTGTCGCGCCCGTTCCAGACCAATTTCGACATCAATATCCAGCCACAGGGTGAGGTCACTTTCCAGTCCAGCGGTAGCAATTTGATTAAGCTCCTCGATCAATTTCAAGTCAATACCTCGCCCATAACCCTGGTAGGCAATTGTCGAATCCGTGTAGCGATCGCATAAGATAATTGCTCCGTTGACTAACTGTGGCTTAATCAACTCTTCAACATGTTCAGCCCGATCAGCAGCATAGAGTAAAAGTTCAGCCCGAGGGTGAATCGGTGAGGAATCTTTATCCAGTAGCAGTTGGCGAACCTTAGTGCCTAATAATGTTCCCCCCGGTTCTCTAGTGACTACAACAACGGGCATGGTTTGATCCAAAGTACCTAGACAGTCTTGTAAGCCACTAGCTCGAAGCCAATTTGAGCATCGCTGTAGTTGGGTAGTTTTACCACCACCTTCCACTCCCTCGAAAACAATTAGCTTACCGCTCAAGCCTACCTCCTTTACTACTCATGCCTATCATGCGGCTTTGCCGGGCGACCGAAGAAGGCGCTCATTGAAGTGGAAGGGGTAAAAAGCCTTCCACAGCCTAAGATTCAGGCTGGTTCCCACTCAAAGGGGCATGAATCGAAGGAATGTCTGGTTTCGACTGAAACTGGTAATAACCCGTAGATTTAGGTCTCACAGCTAGAGAGAAAGTAAGTTTGAACCGAACCATCGGATAGGTGATAACCGAACAGGGAAAGAATCAAAGGGTTGAGGGACACGAACCGTTGTTCAAAGGCACCGTAAACATGAATATCCCTGATCAAACCGATGATGGGGATATAAGCTCCAAGGACTGGATATCGGCTAATATTCAGTCGAATCTCAAAAAGGACTCGGTGTAAAGACGGCAACCTCAGATTCGTATCTTCAATGTGTGTAACCGGGTAAGCCGAGATGGAGTCCTTGGTGTCAGGTCGATACACAAGGTAGCCAAATCGCAAGAGGAGGTATAACTCTGGGTCCGGTAAAAGTCTGAACCTTGCAAAAGCCGACAACCTGAAAGGGAACGGGAATAAATAACCGGTCGGATAGAGGGTAAAATAAATCCCCTCACTCGAAAGAGCGCTGAATTTCAGAGCTGATTCCGAGCAAAGGAACTACGTTATCAATTACCTTAAATTGTATATGGAAAAGATTGAACTAACGTCTTCGGACGGGAGTATCGTAACAGAACAACCTAACGATTGGCATTCCATCAATTGGAAAGAAGCCCACCGTCAGGTAAGGAAATTAAGACAACGTATTTTCAAAGCGACACGTGAAGGCAACTGGAAAAAAGTTAACAAACTCCAGAGATTAATGCTCAGGAGTTATAGCAACATCCAGGTATCGGTCAAAAGAGTCACCCAGGAAAATAAGGGCAGAAAGACAGCAGGAGTGGACAAGGAAAAATGTCTGAACCCCCAACAGAGGGGACAGATGGTACAAACCTTATCTACCCTAAAGTCGTGGTCTCCCAAACCAACCAAACGCATCTATATACCTAAAAGCAATGGTAAACAACGTCCACTAGGGATACCTAGTATCACTGATAGATGTTTGCAAGCTATTGTCAAAAACGCGCTGGAGCCAACATGGGAGGCTCAATTCGAGGGTACATCTTATGGATTCAGACCAAAAAGAAGTACTCACGACGCCCGCCAAAGAATTTTCTTGAACATCAATGGCGAAAAAAATAGGAAATGGTGGGTAGTTGAAGCAGACATAAAAGGATGTTTTGACAATATAGCCCATCAACCCCTATTAGATTCCATAGGAAATTTTCCAGCCCGAGGGGCTATTGAAAAATGGCTAAAGGCAGGATATGTGGATAAAAACACATTTCACCCAACAGATTCGGGCACCCCACAGGGGGGAATAATAAGCCCTCTCCTAGCCAACATAGCCCTACATGGATTGGAAGAAGAACTAGGAATAACTTACAAGGAAAGGAAAGATTCAAGGAACGGTAAACCTTCCTGGTACAACACCTCAAATAGAACACTAGTTCGCTTTGCGGATGACTTTGTAATCCTTACCGAGACCAAAGAAGATGCCGCAAATGCTAAGGAAATCACAAGAAAGTGGTTGACCAAAAAAGGATTAACTCTATCAGAGGAAAAGACCAGGATAACTCATCTAACCGAAGGATTTGATTTTCTAGGATGGAATTTCAGGAAATATAAGACAACTACCAAAAGAACAGGGTTCATCACATTCATCAAACCATCCGACAAAAGCTTCAGAGATATCAAGAAGAAAATCAAAATAGAAATGGCCAAGCTTAAAGGGGCATCCCCAGAAAGCATAATTCCCAAGCTTCAACCCATCATCAGGGGATGGACTAACTATCACAGTGGAGTTGTAGCCAAAGAGACTTTCTCCAAACTACAACAATACGTAAACTGGAAATTAGTTCGATGGGGCAAAAGGAAATACGGCCAAAAATCCTGGGAATGGATTAAGAAGAAACATTATGGGAAGTTCTGCCCAGGTAGAGAAGACCAGTATGTTTTTGGCTCAAAAGACCTGTATCTGGAAAAGGCACAATGGACAAAAATTACCAGACATACTCTGGTAACACATAACTTCTCACCGGATAACCCGGATTTGAAAGAATATTGGGAAAAAAGGGAGAAATCACAAGCCAAAAAGACCGCAGAAGGAAGACTTCCCAAGGGCAAAAATAAGATAGCCTTACGGCAACAATACGTTTGTCCATATTGCGGTCAACCACTAGGAAATTACAATCAGGTTCATTTACACCACATCATCCCGCGTAGCGAAGGTGGTGAGGATAAATACAATAACCTAGTGTATGTCCACGAAGACTGCCATAAGACCATCCACGCCTTGGGTGCTAGCAATCCGCAGATACAGGATAAACTGTTTCGAGGGATTAAATCCTCCCCGAAGACCCGGAACAAAAGCCAAAAGGTACAAAACCGGAAGTTCAAGGGGGAAAAGCTGGATAAAAGATAACGTGTTCTTTTGGAATTGGTTGCGCCGTGTACTTGGAGACTTGTTCGCACGGTGCTAAGGAGGCGAAGAGGGAGCAATCCCTCTGACCTATCCGATTACAGCTTAAACAATGGGTTGAACAAGCTCAGGCATTCAGCATTCAGCGGTCAGCGGTCAGCCGTCAGCTTATTTTATTCAAAAGGATTGCGCTACGCGCACCCTGCGCGAACAGTAGCCTGGAAGAGGCTTCGACGCTGGAACTTTCCTCCCATAACTGAAGTTCCCCTGTACAAATGTACTATCTACGCCCAAAAGTTATGCCAATCCTAGCTTTGAGTGCTGTAGAACAATAGTACTACTGGGTACAACCAGTTTGAGAAAATGCTTGTACCTATTGCTATGATTAGATTACAGCGTACTAGACTAGTGTGGCGCGTACGCTAGTCGGCTGTTGATTATAGCACAACTTAGTATCCCATGGCCAGAAAACCCCGTAGCCATGTGAAGGTTTGTTTTTGATTAGTGTAAACTCTATAATAAAAAATTAATAGATAAGCGCCAAAATCAGCACTAAATAAGGCGATGAATCGATTTGTACCCAGTAGTACATTAGTCCTACCTGTCAAAATGTAGGCACCGCAAGAGTTGAGGGATTCATAGTACACGTGTATGGGGGAACTTCAGCCATAAACCTGACTGACGGACACTTTTTTTTGTACATTTAGCAGTACATTTAGGCCCAGGCATCAAATTCCTGAATCAGAGAGAAGGTAATCTTTCGATAGTAGCGGTCACGAGCTTTTTGGGAAGCGAAACAA
>NZ_JAAHHU010000377.1:0-4105 GCF_010672095.1 Moorena sp. SIO3I6
TTGATGTAGGTATCCCAAAAGTCCTTTATTTGTTGTTGCCACAACTCTACGGTGTAGGATAAGGCAGGTTTATCAGAACCTCCGAATCCCAGCAGATCGATGGCAAACACTCGATAACCCCCTGCGGCTAGGACAGGAATATTCTTACGCCAATGTCCAATGGATGCCCCAAAACCATGAACCAACAGTAGAGGCTTACCAGTCCCCATGACGGTGTATTGAATATGGTTACCTTGCCAGTTCCAAACATGGTTTTCCGTAGTGTGGTAGGGTATTAGTTTTTGTGTAGACACAGCTTTTTGTTAACTTTAATTAACTTACTCATTTTAATATTACTAAATATTTAGGTACTAAGTTGATTCTGGATGATAAATTAGTTATAATAAAAACTTATATTAAAATACGATTAAACATGACCTAGCAAGGATTGATCAGGTCAAGGCTTCAATCTCAGCTTTCCACTCCCAGGAGGATACCACTTAACCCGCCCTTGGTAAGTGGCGAGGTAAGTGGCGAAATCGGGCATTGTATAATTTGGGATAATAGTGACCTTAAAGCTAGAGCTGGTCAGGATTTCGGGGCGCTTATCACCCTCACAGAACATGAACAGATTAAATACAAATTAAATTTAGATGCGTGGCACGCTTATGACTTAACGTTGATTGACTTCTAGTAAACCCGCAGGAGGCGTAATCTCAATCCGACCATTTTCGAGATCGACCACTGGTGCGATCGCTTTCACAAAGGGAATCAGTACCGTTGCTGGCTGTGGTTCCTTCTTACCCTTGGATTGGCGTTTCTTGCTAGTTCGAGTGGGTGGTGCAGTTTCCGCATCGGTTGGGGGCGGTTGCACTGAAGATTGCAATTTAACTTTCAAAAGGTCATTACCAGCTGGGATCACATCTACGACTACTCCCACAGCTTCACCAGTGAGTTGATTAAACACTTCAAGGTCAATCAAGTCTAAGATGTGATACTCATCTTCCTCTAACTCTGGGCGATCGCTGGCTGGTACCAACAGTTGATAACCGCGCAACGCCTCTGACTGATCCCGGTTGTCTACCCCCTTTAGCTGCACAACATATAACCCTTTACCAGGGACAAAACGTCCCCAAAGTAATTCTGCAGCTTGGGGTGGATTATCCCCTGGTGGTTTTAACCAGCGCTGTCCTGGCTCCTCAAACCTCTCGGGAAAGTCAGAACTGGGATAGACTCGCAACTCTCCTTTTAGCCCATGGGGGGAAACAATTCTACCGATTTCTAGCCAGTCGTCATTGGTCATTTGAGCATTTTTAGGTAAGTGAACTAAGCACTAAGGGCAAGGTATAGCACTACGCATTAAGCTTAGGACATTCCTAAACTCAGCAAACTTAGTCATAGCTTACTTTTGACTTCTGACGCAAGAACCTTGCTGACTTGCGCGTAGCGCTATAGTACCATCATCCCTAAAGGGGTCCGAGAGCGTGGATAGCGCGGACCTGTCATTTTATTTTATCCTGATTCCCGGCATTTTGCTCAGAAAAAATAATAGAAAACACACTATAAATGGCCAGGAGAATTGTCTATAAATTTTCCAATAAAATCGGCTAATATGTTTCCTCAATCTATCAATTACTATTCTGGCTAAATTAAGGGCAATTAAAATCTATGAAATTACTCGTTTTTTCCTAGGAAAATAATAAACAATTTAAGTATAAAAATTATCAATATATTTTATAGTAAGTATAACATAGACAGGATGCCGACACTAACAGGGCTTGTGGGCTTCTGGATTTTAAAAACTCTTTTATAAACGTTATAGATGCTAACAGTCTAATCAGAGTTACTTCAATCAACGCAATTCGGCATTAGCTCACCTTCGAGAGCTGAATGGCTTTATGGAAGGGATTGAGATTGTCGAGCTTCTCTTGATGCCGGCAATGCCAGCGGACTAGGACAATTGTCTAGATTTGACCAATCTCAATCATATCTTTGACTGCATCATAAAGCTGAATTACACTAAATTATTCCTTTATCATCCTAATAATTTACATACCAAATGGTTAGCTATTTGTCAAATTTTTTATACATTCTCGGAGAAAGAAAACTCCGACTAATCCCTCTTCTGTTATTAATCTTACTAACCTCCCTCTTGGATACTGTAGGTATTGGACTTGTCGGGCCATTTATGGGGTTAGCTACTAACCCAAGGTTGATTGAACTAAATTCTCGGCTGCATTGGGTTTATGTCAAGTTAAGTTTAACTTCTGAAGTTCAGTTTATTGCCTTGCTAGGTTTAATCATTATTGTTGCCTTCTGGACTAAATCCTTATTAAGTTTCCAAGCTCAAAAATATATCTTTAAATTTAGCTTTACTCAGTATGGTGAACTATCATCAAATTTGCTCCACGCCTACTTGGTAGCACCTTACACATTTCATCTCAGAAAAAATACAGCTTTTTTGATCAACACGGTTTTGGAAGACTCTGGAGTTTTTAGTGTAAAATTTATGATTCCTTTCCTAAAAACCGTAGCTAGTTTTATTATTATAGTATTTTTAGTTGTTTTACTAATAATCACCGATCCGATCGCCACAATTACTCTAGCCTTGGTTTTACTAATTCCCTTGGGAATTATCTACCAATTTAAAGACAAAATTTCCGAATGGGGAAAAAAAGTATCTCAATCTAAGGAGGAAATGATTCGCATCATCAATCATAGCCTTGGAGGATTAAAAGAAACACGAATTATTGGTTGCGAATCTTACTTTGAAAGGCAAATGAGTGATCAAGTCGATCAACTGGTTAATGGCATGACATCGTTTCATACTTTCCAAGCTTTGCCTCGCATTATAATTGAAGCGATTTTAGTGACATTTTTAGTAGCTTTTGTATCTATAGTGTTAGTCTTTAACCTTGGAACAGAAAATATTATCCAAGTTTTAGGTATTTTCGCTTTGGCTTCTGTGCGCATGATTCCAGCATTTAGTCATTTAACATCTAATATTGCTTTGATGCGAAACTCCAGCTATTCGATTAATAAAATATACTTGGATTTAAAAGAGTTAGAAAACATTGAAGTAGAGAAAATTTTTGAGCCTACATATTTATCATATTTATCTCCCCTATCCAAGCCTAATACTCCCTCAGAGCAATTCAGGTATTTTGCCAAGTCCATTGACATTAATAGAAGTCTATCACCGGAGGATAATCAAATTGAAATTAATAGAATTACCTACCGCTATCCCAAGGTTTTAGACCCTACTATTATGAACATATCCTTGACTATCAACAAAGGTCAATCTATTGGTTTAATCGGTAAATCAGGCTCAGGTAAGACAACATTAGTTGATGTTATTTTAGGTCTATTAGCTCCTGAGAGTGGTGAGATTAGGTACAAGGGTAAATCGATATATAATAATCTGCGTTCCTGGCAAAATTTAATTGGCTATATCCCACAGTCGATTTTTATGATAGATGACACAATCGAAGGAAATATTGCCTTTGGTGTTCCAAAGCATTTAATTGATCGAGAACGATTAGATCAGGCTATCCAATCTGCTCAACTTGCGGAGTTTGTTGAGCAATTGCCTGAGGGAGTTAACTCTGTTGTTGGTGAACGGGGAGTGCGTTTATCTGGTGGTCAACGCCAGCGCATAGGAATTGCTCGCGCACTTTACCATCAGAGGGAAATTTTAGTCTTAGATGAGGCGACTTCTGCACTAGATAATGAAACTGAATACTTGGTTAATGAAGCAATTAAATCCTTGAATGGCACTAAAACGATGATTATCATTGCCCACCGTCTCTCCACTATTGAACATTGTGATTGTATCTATTTACTCGATCAAGGTCGTTTAGTGAAGTCAGGTACTTATCAAGACATTATTTTAAATGAACAAAGCCTTAATTTTTGAATTGGAAAGACGCAGGAGCAGGTTAGTTATAGCAATTCTCTCTCCCATGAGGTGCAAAGAGATCCCCCATTATCCCCCTTAAAAAGCTATCCATTAGGCAAAAGTAGTCGAAACGGTGATAGAGACTAGGATTTAGGCAAGGATTGGGAGAGGAGTGGTGAGAGCCATTATTAGACGAATAGGGGTTTCCCAAGACTGCGATCACAAAAT
>NZ_JAAHHU010000378.1:0-4095 GCF_010672095.1 Moorena sp. SIO3I6
AGACTGTTGCTAAACCGGACGTGAGTTTAGCAGAAGCAATTGAAACTATCGATATCGGTGGTCCAACACTGCTGAGGGCAGCTGCGAAAAACTATGCTCACCTGACAGTGCTGTGTAATCCCAGTCAGTATCAGGATTACTTAGAGGAGTTGCGCCAGAATGGAAATCAACCATCAATCGAATTCCGTCAGGCTTGCGCTATAGAGGTTTTTGGTCATACTGCTGCCTATGACCATGCGATCGCATCCTACCTGATCGGGTACGAAGATCCAGTGTCCCTACCAAAACGATTTACCTTATCTGGACAACAGCGCCAATCTCTACGCTATGGCGAGAATCCCCATCAACCGGCATCGTGGTATCAATCCGGAACAGTTGCCACTGGTTGGGCTGCAGCCACTAAACTTCAGGGTAAAGAACTCAGTTACAACAACCTAGTGGATTTAGAAGCTGCACGGCGGATCATTAATGAATTTACTGACACTCCAGCCGCAGCAATTCTCAAGCACACCAATCCTTGTGGGGTAGCCTTGGCAGAAACCCTATCGCAAGCCTATCAGAAGGCATTCAATGCTGACTCTATTTCTGCCTTCGGTGGAATCGTGGCATTAAATCAACCCATTGATGCTGCTACAGCTGTGGCGTTAAAGAAAACTTTCTTAGAATGTGTAGTCGCACCAGGCTGTGAACCAGAAGCTCAAGAAATTCTCAGTGCTAAGTCGAAGCTAAGGGTGTTGCTATTACCAGACTTACAGACGGGATCAAAGCAAACCGTGAAAGCTATTGCAGGGGGGTTTCTGGTGCAAGCTGCTGATGATGCCATGGATAATCCTGAGAATTGGCAAGTAGTGACCCAAAAGCAACCTACTCCTGACCAAATGGCAGAATTATTATTTGCTTGGAAGGTGTGTAAGCATGTTAAGTCTAATGCCATCGTCGTGACGCGCGATCGCACAACTTTAGGTGTGGGTGCCGGTCAAATGAATCGGGTAGGTGCAGTCAATATAGCTTTAGAACAGGCTGGGGAAAATAGCAAAAACGCTATCCTTGCTAGTGATGGATTCTTCCCCTTCGATGACTCAGTGCGGACAGCTGCTAAAGCGGGGATTGAGGCAATTGTGCAACCGGGTGGTAGTTTACGAGATCAAGACTCGATTCAGGCAGCAGATGAACTGGGATTAGTAATGGTGCTCACCGGTATGCGCCACTTTTTACATTAGTTATGAGTTTTAGTTATTTTCACATGAGTCATTAGTCATTAGTAAATCTGATCGAAAGCAGTTTCGATCAGATTTACTAATAGATAAAAGGGGGTTAGTAGGTCAGCCCTTAGGGTTTAACTGCAGGATTTTTGGTAAAGGCTAACTGACCATAGCGCTTCAGATATCGAGTAGAACACAAATCAACTTTAGGGGCGCACGGTGTGCGCCCTATTGCTTATGGTCGATTACATCAGACCTAGTTGTTGCAGAATTCCGTTACCAGTCAGCAACTCGGTAGCCAAGCCAATGGCGAAACCAAGCATTGCCAAACGGCCATTCCAGGTTTCAGCAAAGTTGGTGAAACCGAACTTAGATTCTTGCTCTTGAGTCATTGTTATAGATCTCCTAGGGTTTTGTTAGCTTCTGTAATATAAGTTAACCTATTTTGGGGATACTTGCAACATTTATTTATATTTTGATAACCAAAATATGGTATATATCGATACGCTTTGCCTGAAGTACGGATAACTGGAGGCGATGGGGAGATAGGGTTGTTCGCGCAGCGTGGCTGAAAGGTCAAGGTTAACCGGTTGTTCGCTTGTGGCGTTCGGTGTAGGGTGGGTTGTTCCCGTAGCGTGGCCTTTTGGCCAAGGTTCTAAGCAGCAACCGGCAACACCTACTAAGCTGATGTGCATTTAAATTAGTTTTTCCCTGTTCCCTGTTCCCTTTGACCAATTTGGGTATCCCAATCTAAATGCTGAACAGCTTAGCAGATGACCTAGACTGACAAAACTCCTCAAACCCTTGATTTTACGTAGGTTGGGTTGAACATAGTGAAACCCAACCTACAAAGCAAGATTTGTCAGTCAACCAGGGGTTAAGGCTTTTGTAATAAGGCTCCACTCTCTAAGGTTTCGTCTCTTCGATGCCCTCTTTATTTGTATTTACCATTGTTTTTTTCTATGGTATAATAAGAGTATGTTGACAATTAACTACACATACAGGATTTACCCAAGTCAAAATCAAGAACAGATCATGAAAGAATGGCTTGAGACTTGTAGACGAGTCTATAACTATTC
This sequence comes from Moorena sp. SIO3I6, assembly GCF_010672095.1. Taxonomy (NCBI): domain Bacteria; kingdom Bacillati; phylum Cyanobacteriota; class Cyanophyceae; order Coleofasciculales; family Coleofasciculaceae; genus Moorena; species Moorena sp. SIO3I6. Next base: position 2,282 of record NZ_JAAHHU010000378.1, read on the forward strand.
GCTAAGAGAGTTAAAAGACTGGATTGCAAGCCGTAAATGTCCTGTGGATAGGTGTTCTTTGCAAAGTGAGTACATTATTCCTGCCGATACACCGTTTCCTAGTTATCACCGTCAACAAAATAATCTACCATTAGCCAAGAAAACCAACCCATTTCTAGCTAAAGTGCATTCCCAGGTGTTACAGACAACCGTTAGAAGGTTGCATGATTCATGGGAAGCAATGCGTAAGCGCGGATTTGGTTTTCCAAGATTTAAGAAAAAGGGTCAATACAAGTCGTTTTTATTCCCGCAATTCAAGTCAAATCCAGTAGGAAACGAACATATCAAGCTTCCTAAAATTGGCCTAGTTCCTATTCGACTCCATCGAAAAATTCCTGTTGGATTCCAAGTCAAACAGGTTAGAGTTCTGGCTAAGGCTAGACAAACAGAATGGTATGTTGTGATATCAATTGCAATGGAAGTTGATATCCCAGATCATCCTGCCGTTGGCCGAGCAATAGGGATAGACCTTGGGTTAGAAAAGTTTCTGACAACTTCAGATGGTTTCACAGTTGAGCGTCCTAAGTTTTTCAAGCAACTGCAAGGTAAGCTGAAATTGCTACAACGTAGAGCAGCTAAAAAACAGAAGCGTTCTAACAACTGGGAAAAAGCACAACTGAAGGTGGCCAGATTGCATCACAAGATTGCCAACGCTCGTAAAGACTTCCATCTAAAAACAGCACATTTGCTCTGTGACCAGGCTGAGACAATCTTTGCTGAAGATCTAAACACAATAGGACTGAATCGAGGAATGCTAAGAAAAGACTGCATTGATGCATCTTTTGGTCAATTCTTAGATCTCCTCAAATGGGTAGCTTGGAAGCGTGGGTGTGCGCGACGTGAAAGCGTCAAGTTGAACCAAAGCCTGAAATGGCTTTCTGGAGAGTGCATCCTCCAGCCTGCCGAGATGAGGGGGGAAGAGTAATCGGAACCTGAGTGCAGATTCTCGATAAAGTCCTGTAGAAATACAGGAAGTAGCACCCAAGGTCGGAATCACACCGCCGCAAGTGCTAGCAGGAAGATACCCAATGGTTAACGAAAGTGAACATCTATAAAAGCTTCGTAACGCTTGAACAGTGAAACGTGATTGAAACACTGTAGCCAAAAGGGCACCGAGTTCGATAATAAGTGATTGGGGATTGTGTCCTTCTCAATCTGATGCAACGAAGAACTCCGGAGCAAAGGATGAACCTAAAGGGATATCGAAAACTTCACTTGATGAACACGGTAACCCCTGAAATTTCAACCGCCAATAAATGGCAAAGCGGATTGCAAAAGAAGCCCAGGGTTGACAGGGAGTAGGAGACCTGAAAAAGCAAATGATGTCACGACGAAAGTCAACGGGAAATCATAACCGGACATATAGATTCCTATGAATCATACCGAGAGGTAGCAGACGTCAGGTTGGTCTAATCAGAATGTTCCAAGAATTGAGGAATAGAGACTCACCCCGATGAAAAGTAGAACCAATACTGGTACTGGAGTCTGGGACTGGACTGAGATAGACTGGAAAGTCATCAATAAACAGGTTCTCAAACTTCAAAGAAGAATATTCAGGGCAACCAAAGAAGCTCAACTAAAAGGCAGCGGATGGGATAAGGTGAAAAATCTGATGAAACTAATTATAAATAGCAAGTCAGCATTAGCCTTAGCAATACAGACAGTTACGGTTAAAAACAAAGGAAGGAACACTCCAGGAATAGACGGTTATGTAGCCATCAAAACCAAAGAGAAAAACCGACTAATGAAAAACTGGAACTGGAATGAAGTAAGCC
>NZ_JAAHHU010000379.1:0-4085 GCF_010672095.1 Moorena sp. SIO3I6
TACTTGGATTAATATTATTCAGGTTAGAACAGTTTGAATAATCTGCAAATAAGCACATACAAGCAATTAAATTAGACCCCAGTGAAAAGGTATATTACCAAAATACTCTTTTGGCTTTAGAGGAGATCAATAATCCTCAAGATTTTGAACCAATTGTAGGGCAGCTAATACCAGTGCTTAGAAATATAATTTCAGAAGCAATTGAGATTGACGAAGAAGATACCAATGACTCAAACAACGATTAAAAAAGATACCTTAGCAGAAATTCATTTTCTATTAGGCTATGCTCTAGAAAAACAAAATCAGAATGATGAGGTAATTGAAAATTACAAACTAGCAACGAAAAAAAACGATCAACATGCAGAGGCTCACTTCCGACTAGGGTTGAATCTATATAAGGATAACCAAGAATTGAATGCAGAGGAAATCAAAAATGAGTTAGAGAAAGCAATTACGCTTGAGTGCGATGATCAAGCAAATGCTCATTACTATTTAGGAAAGGTTTTAGTAGCAGAAAAAGACTACTACGAAGCAACCACAAATCTTATTAAAGCCAGGAACTTATTCAGATACCATGATAAGGATGAAAAAGTAAACGAAACGAACTTAGCTTTAAAGCCCTGTGCAGAATACTGGTATAAAGAAGGCGAAAATTATGAAAGAAATAAAGACTACAAAAATGCATTTAATTGGTATGAAAACGTCACAATTATTTATCCAGAACATGCAGAATCATACTACAAAATGGGCAATTGCCGTGATGAACAAGAGGAGTATGAGGAAGCTATTGAAGATATTAGCAAGGCAATTGAGCTTAATCCTAATTATGCAGACGCATATTGGTTGCGCGGTTGGATCTATTTACATCGTCAGAGAGTAAGAAACTATCAAAAAGCTATTGAGGATTTTCGTCAAGCAATTGAAATTGTTCAAAAACCAAAATATTCCTTAGATTTGGCGAAAGCTATCCTTAAACAGGGTTTAGTAGAATATGGAAGGGTAAATATAGAAAAAGTGATAAAAAACTGGCAGCAATCCATTGAACTTGTTAGTCCATTAGTTGAATATTACAATGATCAAGCCAAAAAGCTACTAGCAGAAGTTAAACTGGCAATTAATGTTGCTAACTATGCTCAAGGTAATCGTTTACAAGATTTAATAAAACAGACTAAACAGATACTTCAAGAATACAAGCACCTGGGTGATGTAGACTTTCTAAAGTATAACCTTTGGTGGGGCGATCGCTTGTTAGCAGATGCACGAAACTTGTTAGCAGAAGTTAGCCCAAAAGATGCAGATTATTACTACAAAATGGGAAATCATTATCTTCAACGAGGACAATATGATCAGGCAATTGAATGTTATCAAAATTCAACCGTCATCCAGCCATATCATGTTGCAGCTTATTGCCAAATGGGTCATGCTTTTTACGAAAAAAATGATGTAAAAAAAGCAGTATAAACATGGGATAAATCTAGGGAAATAGCGCTACTATTAGCTTCATCAGACATTGACGGAATTCAAAGTTTACTCGCAGAAGTTTTACTTGCAATTGCTGTATCTTACTGTGCTTACGGAAATTTAGATTATCAGGAATTAAAGAAAGCTACACTTAATGCACTGCAACTAGATGATCGCCTTAACAACTTAGATTTTCTCAAGGAAAAACTCGGTTGGGGTGATCGCCTGCTAGCAGATACAAAACGATTGATAGTCAAATTAAACGATGATGATAACTCCCTACAACAATGGGACAATCATCTGTCAGCAGATACCGAAAACCTCTTTGAATCATTAAGGCGGCTATTTGAGGATTAGTCAGTTACACCTGAAGTTACCCTGTGCTTTTGTACTACTATAGCAGAGAAAGGCTTTCCTCATAAGGGATATAGTGATTGAGCCTTGAAATTGTTTACCCATTTGGTTCTTGAAGTATGTCGCCCATTGGAATATCATCCTATTCTAGACACTGCTAGAATAATTCTTTATTGTTTGAGAACCAAATCGCTTCTTGATGCAGTTGCTCATGGTTTAGGTTATGTGTGGATCACGTGCATGCACTTTGTAAGCTCCGTGGACACCACAACCGTTGCTCATGGGGTGGCCTCCTTTGACCCCACTGGCTCCCTTTGACTGCGCTGCATTGCTCAAACCCCTTTCAGTTCAAGGTTGTGACCATTTTCAAGAAGACTGTACCTAGTAACAGTAAGTATACCTCATAGCCTAGGAAAGCCACAGAGATTGGGATTGAGGTTTTGAGTAGTTCAAACTTTGGGGGAACTTCAGCTATAAGAAGGCGCTTATGTAGTACGATTCGTTATTAATGCACGTACATCTACAGTTACTGTGTAAGTTCTGGTTGGGTTAGTTGCCAGTAGTAAGTTACTGATTCCCAATTCCCAATTCCCGATTCCCAATTCCCGATTCCCGATTCCCGATTCCCGATTCCCGACTTAACTTTACGGTCGAATCAACTTCCGTTCTGCCTGACGATACTCAGCAATCTTTCTAGCTCGTTGCAAAGGAATATAAGTAATCATTGCCACTAAGGGGATACCGGTTACTACCACAGCAGCTGGGACCAATGGATCAAGGAATCCCAGGATAAAAATTAGACCCAAACTACTCCCAAACGCTGTACTCACCAGTGACAGCCAGATCGAAAAATTCCTAGTCAATCCCCTATCCATAAACTTTTCTACCACAATACCGATTGCTACTCCACTGATCAATCCACCCACTAGTCCAGCTACAGCCCCAACCACTGTTGTAGCTTCTGCTGTTGCTACCAATCCAGTCAAAGCCGTTACCCAAGTAACAATACCAACTAAAATACCAGCCGTTCCTCCTGCCATTGCTCCTGAGGTCCGACCAGCTGTTGTCGTTAACCACGCTGCCAATTCCAAACCTACCGCTGCCCCAGCTAAGGTACTAAAACCAGGTGTAGCACTAATTCCCATTAGAGTTCCGTAGATCAGCAGACTAGAGGCTATAATCCAATCAACAGCTACAGCAAATAGTAACAATAGGGCTAGGTAAGCGTAGGGGAGTTTTTTCCGAGTAATTGGGATAGGAGCAGTTTTTAAATTAATATCTAACGAATAAGTCTTCGGGGAAGAATTTGTGTGCAGTAAAACCTTTCTTTGGTAAGTTTTATCCGCCATCAACTTTCCAGTATCAATGGTGATTTTGCACTCAACTTCATTCCCTTCAAAGGTGGCTGGTTCAAACGAAATCCAGCTATGGTAATCGGGGGTATGAGGTGGATCGTGAAGATGAGGCGCAACTTCCCACTTTCCAGTTAACGTTGTCTCAGGTATAGGATTCTTGATCCAGATGGAGTGAGTCAGTTTTTTGCCCAAGCTAGTACCGGTGAACTCCAGACTGCTGTGACTCAAGTCAACCTTTGGTAAACAAATCGGGTCAGTAGGTATAGCGGCTAGAGCAGCTCTAGCATTGGGATAGCGGTTCTCCAGTTGGGGTTCCACCATTTTTTCTAACCACTTCACCCAATGGGGACTCACCTTCGGAATTAAATGCTGAAAATTAACGTGATAGCGGATATCAACTAAATCATCAATATCCTCTGCTTTGGTATTACTCAATAAGCAAATTAATGTGATACCTACACTATAGAGATCTGATGCTTCGGTGAGTTGACGCCGAAATAATTGCTCTGGTGGCATAAAGCCTAAGGTTCCTTTAACCAGGCTACTAACCCCTACTTCTCCATCCCCCAGTCGCGCAAAACCAAAATCAATCAGATAGACATTGAGATCATCATCTACCAAGATATTAGCTGGTTGAACATCCCGATGAATTACTGAGGGAATACGGTTTTGGAGATAGACAAAAATTTCCAGCAAAGAAATCGCGATTCCCTTAATTTCATCAGGACTAAAACTTCGCGGTTTGGCCAGAGATGAGGCTTCTTTATACTCCTGAACTAGGCAAAAACCATCTTCAGTTTGGAAGGAATCTAGATAGCAGGGAATCCCCGGATGTTCCAATCCTTTCAGCACTTGAATTTCACGCTCGTATGTGTCATAATTTAACCAGTTTGTGTTAGTTTGAATAAACTGAAA
>NZ_JAAHHU010000038.1:0-54231 GCF_010672095.1 Moorena sp. SIO3I6
ACCAGTACCATTACGAGGGGTAATCGTTCCTCAGACCAGACTCAGTGACCACGCTCCATTTTGGGACCAAGGTTATCCAGCTTTGATGGTAACCGATACAGCATTTCTGCGCAATCCCCATTACCATAAACCAAGCGATCGCATTGATACCCTGGACTTAGATTTTATGACTAGTGTCTGTCGCGGCTTAATCGCTGGTCTTGGAAATCTTGTGTAGGGGAATCGGGAATCGGGAATCGGGAATCGGGAATCGGGAACTCGGAAACCCCGCCACACAAATCCCTCCACCAGGAAGCTATTTGACCCTAGCCAGCACTATCTCCAAAGCTGAGGCGGTTGTCAACCCCGATTTAGAATGCCTTAATTTCACCGGTGATTTCGGTTTGCACCATAAATCCATCAAGCTCTTGGGGGACTTTTTTTTGCACTTCGGCATTGAGGACATAAACAGTAATTACCTGATTGCCCTGAGGGTCTTGTCCAATGCCAACCCCTGTCACCCCATCTATCGCTAATAAGCGCTGCTCGTGGGATTGCTTAACCTTCTCGATTTCTGAATTAGCCACTTCTTGATCCTCTCCAATGTAATCCACCGCAGCCTCTTCAACCGGTGAGGCCTTGTCAGTAGGGGGGGAGCCGAAGTCTGAACCATTAGACATAGTGCAACTCATGACCGTTAAACTGGCCGTCAGTAATAGAACTAATACTTTTATTTTGTCAGATTTCTCTGTAATATTCATGTTCACTTCTCCATCGGACATAACTAAGAGGTGCTTAGGGGTACGGAGACATTTGTCGAGCCGACAAAAGCTAAAACCGATACCTAGTAATGCTTTGACTTGGATTGATCTAGTTGATTGCTATCGATATAGCAATCAGCGCTCTCGTATTTACAAATCACTGTGGAGTTTTAGCTGTTAGCTAAAATCCCCATCATAGTGTAAAGAGACGAGAGCGCAGCGCTATAGGTTTCAGAGATTTTTGGAGGATTGGAGTATATCCTTTGTCCTCCTTACTTCTGCCAAATGCCAAATGCCTTCTGTTTTGCTGTTAGGCATTAAAAATGCCTAACAGCTTAGAAGCCATGGTGGACAGAAGGTTAGCTGAGGCTCAGGTGAGGGCAGAGTCCCAGCCAAGCCCACTCAAGTGTTAGGTGTATAGATTAATATCTAATGCTGCCATAACTCGAGTTATCTTGTTGGCAAAGGTCAAACCACCGCCACCAGCAAAGAGTAAACCGACTGGATTACGGCGACTGTCGTAAGTCCAAATCAGAGAGCCAGAATCACCCCCTGCACTGAAGTTGCCGCTAGTGCCGCGAATGGTAATCTGATCGGCAAACAGCGCCACCCGGCCGCCGCCATAATTAACGCGGATAGTGGCGTTACAATCAGTAACTTGTCCACGGGTTAGTTGCGTGGTACGACCTGACTTACCAACTATCATCCCGCGACGGCAAGCAACAATCCGGCTGCTCACGCGGAAATAACGAGGACTGCCCCCGGACACATAGACAAGTTCTTTCCGCACACGAGATGGCCAGCACCAACCGGTAGCAGCGTCCACATAGTTCCTTCCACCTCGGAAGTTGATGGGGACAAAGCGCTCTAGAATCGCGATTTGATCCCGAGGGCTACGACCACCATCTAAGCGACCAGGTTGGATGATTGGATCTCGAAAGCTGGCATTGTTGGAGTTGGCAATCACATGGTTATTGCTGAGCATCAAAAGACGCCCGTTTCGAGGAGCACGACGGCCACGAGCCAGACAACCTAAAGTGCCAGCTGTTACCCGGGTGTGACCCACTGAAACTCCTCCTGGTGCAGGACGTATTTTGAAGCGATGGGGCTGAGCATCAATGATTCCGGTGACAATTACATTCACCGGTATATCGTCACTGCTAGCTGCTGAAATCCCCATTGAATCCACTAGGGCAGCCTTCGCTTCATCCACTGAAACCGGTTCAGCAACATATAAATTCAGGCTGGCAGCGCCAGGAGCTAAGCTCTGGCTGGGATCTTCAGATATCCCTAAGCCAATACCCTGAATGTTTCCAGCACCTTCAAAGACATTTTCTGCCTGGACAGCGTCGCTAGTTTGCGCCACTGCCTGGGAAAGCTGGGTCTCAACATCAGCCTTGATTTGCAACAAGGTCTCATCGAACTCCATATACTCGCTTTCCTCAGCTTCTGTCGAGGCGCTCTCAAAGTCACCTAAGTTCTCAGGTTCCTCAAGATAATCAGCGGATTCTTCGTATTCATCCTCACTCATCCCAGAGTTTTCTAGTTCGGGAGGATTCTCAAATCCTTGCTCAAGTTCACTATTACTATTGCTCATGCTAGTATTGTTCTAAACTTAAACTAACGGAACAGGAACAATTTCTCAGGAGTAAAAATCCTTTGAGCCATTGCTCCGGCTTCGTTAATAACACTCTAAGAAATCCTCTTAGAGGATGACGGTACCCAAAAGGGTACTTTTTTTTAGTTGACTGACTTTACTGATTCAGGTGCATATTGGTTAGTCAGTACTTTGAACTCTCGGCGATCGCTCCGTCCTGTGGCTTGGGTGATGCCTTAGCTGGCTCAGGGTCGCGGTTGCTCATGAATCGAACTCCAGCGATCAGCTGCCAGGTATTTTTCTTGGGCAGCTGTGATCCATAAGTACCTCGACAAAAATCAACATTGCTGTATTAACTTGTGTAAAGTTGCGAAAAGTCCTTCTGTTTTCTGTTCTGGGATCCGAAGTTCCCTATTTCAATAAATGAACTGGTTACCATGGATAAGGTCTAAACTGGGTTGTTAATGACTGCTATATCGGTGCCTGTTTGATCGTAATCATCCACTAAAACCATTAGGAGCAACTTATGAGCGTTGTGGCTGCCAGAAAATACCCTGATAAACTAGTTTTTGCCTCCGACAGCATTCGGCTGTCAGGATACCTCAAGCAAACTCACCGGGTCACTGGGGATGAGTGGGGCAAGCTATTTGAAATCAATAACATGATTATTGGCGGCGTGGGATATACCATGGAACTGAGTTTCATGCAAATATTTGCCAGAAACCATTCTCCAGCAGCTCCTACCGTTGAGGCTGTTCTGGATTTTATTGTGGAATTTTATGCTTGGGCAAAGGATAAAGACGATACCTTTGGTCGCAGAAATGAATATTTGTTAGCAGTAGAAAGGGATATTTTTTGTATCAGTGATGGCTATCTCGTGGATAAAATTAATGAATTTGGTGCCATTGGTGCTGGACAAGATTATGCTCTGACCGCAATGTATTTAGATAAAACCCCTGAAGAAGCGGTAGCGATTGCTAATGAGCTTTGTGTGTATTGTTCTCCTCCGATTAATGTAATTACTAAGGAAATCAGCGACATCTGACTTGGGTATAGTGCTGAGTACTAAGCTTTTTTGTAAGCTATCAGCTATCAGCTATCAGCTAATGCGCTACGGGCACCCTACGCGAACAGCTTTTGAATGAAAGAGGTAAGCCTTCGTTTAATCTGAGTTAAGTCTGCTTACGGCTGACCGCTGTTCGCGTTCAGCCGTGACACGGCTGAACGCGCACGCGTGCGCTTCGCGCATATGCTTAAGCGTTTTTGACGGTTGACGGTTAGCTGTAAACCAGACCCTGTAAACCAGACTTAGTACCCAGCACTCAAGACTCAGCTTAATCCTGTTTGGATTTAGTAAGTCCATTTTCTTCACTATACCGTTCTATAAAACGAATGAAACGATCCCACTGCTCTCGAGATTTCATTATGTAAGTTGCTTCTATAGCCATTGGTTCACCATTAACAAATTTGCCATTAACCTTACTGGTAGAAATCTCACCTTCTTCGTCAACCATGTACATTCCGGTGATATCTTCCTTAAAGTCTTTATCGATAGCTTGAGGCTTGTTAAAATAAAAGGTTGCAGTGCCAGTCTGACCAGTTTTCGAGCGAGTTATACGTATATCGGGTACAACTTCTTCTTTGATGCCTCTAGAGAACTGAATTTCTGCCATGCTATAAGTCCGATTAAGAAAATATTAAGAATCTTTACACCACTATCTTCTCATCCAAGCTGCAATAAATGGCAAAAAATTTTAACTGATGCCTAGGTTCACGACCTAGCAATGGCGAAAATAATCCAAATTTAGCCTAACCAGTGGGAAAATGGGATTACACTGATACCGTTTCGGCAAACCGATTTAAGCAATCACTAGATCATACATGGGTAAACAGCGCGTTCTATCTGGAGTTCAACCAACTGGCAATCTTCACCTGGGTAACTATCTTGGAGCTATCCGCAACTGGGTCGAAGGTCAAAGTCAGTATGATAATCTATTTTGTGTAGTTGATTTACACGCTATTACTGTACCCCATAACCCAGCCACTCTAGCAGAAGATACCTTAAGCATTGCTTCCCTCTACTTAGCCTGCGGGATTGATTTAGAATACTCTACCATCTTCGTACAATCCCATATCCCTGCCCACAGTGAACTAGCTTGGCTGCTCAACTGCATTACCCCTCTCAACTGGCTAGAGCGAATGATCCAGTTCAAGGAAAAAGCAGTTAAACAAGGGGAAAATGTCAGTACTGGCTTACTGGACTACCCGGTGTTGATGGCAGCGGATATTCTACTTTATGATGCCGATCAAGTTCCAGTGGGAGAGGACCAAAAGCAACACATCGAACTGACTCGTAATATCGCTATCCGAGTTAATGACAAGTTTGGCACTCAGGAGAAACTTGTGCTAAAGTTGCCAGAGCCTATGATCCGAAAAACTGGTGCTCGTGTCATGAGTCTCACTGATGGCAGGCGCAAAATGTCTAAGTCTGATCCATCCGAGTTGAGCAGGATTAACGTGCTTGACTCCCCTGAGGAGATCCAAAAGAAAATCAAGCGCTGTAAAACTGACCCAACTAGAGGCTTATGGTTTGATGACCCAGAACGCCCGGAATGTGATAATCTACTAACGTTGTATACCCTGCTTTCTGGGAAAACAAAGGAAGAGGTGGCTACAGAATGTCGGGATATGGGTTGGGGTAAATTCAAGCCCTTACTGACAGAAATAACAATTGAAGCGCTCAAGCCGATTCAACAGAAGTATCACGATGTTAGGTCAGAGCAGGGCTATCTTGAGGGCGTGTTGCGAGAGGGGCGACAAAAAGCGGAAGCGATCGCAAACCAGACCTTGTCCAGGGTGAAAACTGCATTAGGGTTCATTGCTGTAACCTAATTCCTGGAGATAAGTAAATACTATAACCAATGACTAACCCCACTAAGAATTCGTTTCGCACTGCCGTTGAGTCCGGTGAATTTTTGATTACTGCAGAAGTGGCACCACCCAAGGGGGGTAACCCAGCTCACATGGTCAAAATGGCTCAAACCCTCAAAGATAGAGTCCATGCTATCAATATTACTGATGGCTCTAGGGCAGTCATGCGGATGTCGTCTTGGGCAGCCTCGGTGATTTTACGCCAGCAGGGAATTGAACCAATTTGTCAGGTAGCTTGTCGAGATCGCAACCGCATCGCCTTGCAAGCTGACTTGATGGGTATTAACGCTTTAGGTATCGGTAATATTCTCGCCCTAACTGGTGATCCAGTCAAAGCAGGTGATCATCCTGATGCTAAAAGTGTATTTGACTTAGAATCAGTACGCCTATTGCAACTAATTACTAAGCTAAATCAAGGGGTTGATTTCAATGATAAGCCCCTTACTGATCAAGCAACTGATTTATTTACTGGTGCAGCAGTAGACCCCCAGCTCAAGAGTTGGTCAGGCTTACAAAGTCGGTTTGAAAAGAAACTGGAAGCGGGAGCAGAGTTTTTCCAAAGCCAGCTCATTTGCGATTTTGATCGCCTAGAGAAGTTTATGGATCAGATTGCGGCTGGTACTAATAAGCCAATTTTAGCAGGGATATTTTTGCTCAAATCCGCTAAAAATGCTAAGTTTATTAATAAAAAAGTTCCAGGGGTTAATATCCCTGACGAAATTATTGATCGGCTAGCAGCAGCAGATAATCAGTTACAAGAAGGGATAAAAATTGCCGCTGAACAAGTTAAGCTCGCACAGCAACTGTGCCAGGGTGTTCACATGATGGCAGTCCGGCGAGAAGACTTGATTCCCCAGATTTTGGATTTGGCTGGAATTTCGCCATTGCAGAAATCCTCTGCTATTAATGACTTAGTTTGTAAGTAAATTTCAGGTCAATTGTTATAGCGCTGCGACCAGGGAATAGGGAATAGGCAATAGGGAATAGGGAATAGGGTAAATATACCTTCTTCTCTCCCCACCCTCCCCACACTTCCCAGACTTTCCACACTCTTCCCTCTCTCCTGTTGCCTTTTGCCCTTTCAAGTAAGTACCTGGAAATAAATAAACGGAACAGTATTAACTTTTATAAACCCACCAAAAGTTAATACTGTTCCCTGTTCCCTGTTCCCTGTTCCCTGTTCCCTATCTTGACAGTTAAACCTAATTTTGTCCGACTACTTAATACTAAGAATCACGGAACTAACTACAGGGGATAGGGTGAAAAAAGTTTGACTAATGTCGGTGAATGTCTCAATCAGTGAGCGCCTCTGGAGGGATTGTAAAACATTGATTAGTTTTGAATCCGAGCTAATGGTCATATCCTGCCGCAATTGTTCCCGGGAAACGGGTTTGGTACTTATCCCTAGATACCTGATCACTTCTCTTTCTGACTTATCTAAGCGATTTAACTGTGCAATTATAATTAACCTCATTGGCTCGGAAATACTTCCTTCAAGCTTAAAAACTTCGAGACACTGCCATTAAAATATTTGTCAATTGTTGTCGCTACTAGATTTAATGCTAAGGGATTGCCTCAATAACGTGTAATCAAGGTTTCCCATTCTTCCGTATTTCCAAACAAACCGTTATCTACTAAAATTTTTTCAGCTTCTTCTGTAGGTAAACCCTTCAGGGTTAATGAAGCAGTAGTGTTATTTTTTTGCTCCAGTAACTCTAGTTGTAAAAATTTTTCCCAACTGATAAGCAGCAAAGCACTTTGGTGTTTTTCCTGGGCTACTCGTCTCAATAGCTGACCATAATCCTCATAGTTGGCTTGATAGTATCCAGCTATAGCGCCAGGACTTAGAATCTGCTCTGCGTCATCCAGTATGATCAGACACCGATGCTCTTGTAAACATTTTATCAAGCTAGAAATAAGAGCGTTTATGTCTTCTGGTAAATTGAATGATTGCTGGTGAGATAGGAATTGAATCAGCTCTACTAGCAGTTGTTTCAGGGGTGGAGCATGGCGCAGATTACGCCAAATAATATACTCAAATTCCCCCTGAAGGTTGTTTGCAAGTTTGACAGCCAGAGTGGTTTTACCAATCCCTCCTATACCGAGAATGGCTACTAGTGAGTATTGCTTTTTACTAATCCATTGCTGCAGTTGATTGAGTTGATTAGTGCGTCCATAGAAAGCAGAAATTTATGGTGCTTCCCCCCAATCGTGGTGGTAATGAGGCATTTTATATCCTGCAACTTCTAGCCAGTTAGGGACGTCTTTCCAGTTAGTGAGGCTATTTAATTCTCGATTAGTTAGTGCTTCGACATATCGATACAATCCCCTAGTCAAGGCAACAGCGATTGAGTTAGAGCTCCGATGGAGAGTCTCAGCTATTTTTTTTGGGGAGTAGCCACAAAGCAATCCTCTCAAGCACACTTTTTATACTGGTGTAAGTGTGGTTTTATTCTGGGTTTCCCTCTGTTTTTGTTCGCCTATATCTATATATAAATTGTCTAAATCCCAGAGCTTTACTGCTTCTAATAAAAGTTCATCTTCTTGATAAAACGCACCCTGCGCCATTTGCTTGCCTTCCTTGATATAAAACTTGTAAACCCTTACAGACTGTGGCTAAAGCATCAACGTTACAGTTGATCGTTGACAGTCAACCGTTGACTGTTCACCGTCAATCACATTGCAACCAATCAGCTAATGCCAAGTAAATGTGTATTAGCTTAGACCTGGTTTGATCTGGAGTTTAGACTATGACAAAATAGCCCAGTCTTCTTTTTGGGCTGAGAGTTTAGTCTGGAGTTCAGAGTAACTGAGGTTTCCCAAGACTGCGATTGCCTACCGCACCAGCTTCCGCTGATCGCTAATCGTGGCCAACGCGATCACTAATCCAGAAATGCGATCGCTAATTCAGAAACGTGATTGCCTACGGCACCAGCTTCCGCTGATCGCTGAGCTTAGCAACAGCGTGCTCACTCTTTGGGTCACCTGATCGCCAGAGGCTGGAGTGAGTCACGACTATCGGAGCCTTATCCGTTACAAATATTCATAAAAACACCCATTGTAAAAAGGGAGAAAATTGAAAAGCTAAAACAATAAAGTTACTCCCTCACTTATGAATACTAGCATAAGTAGACTGCAACAATTTAGAATTGATAGTTATAATTTACTGGGTCGGGCATCCGATGCTACAATGGATTTGATTGATGCAGTTTTAACTACAAGAACTGCCAATTCTTTGGCTGACTTTTCTCTGTCTCCAGTATTTAGAAGAGAATGGTCTTCTACCTATAAATCATTACAAGATTGTCGTCCATTACGACAAAAGTTAATGAAGAGGTATCTAGAAGAAGTAGGAAAAGATACAGATGAATCATCCTATTTGATGGTAGCAATTGACCATACATCGAGTCCGAGAGTAGACTCCCCAACATTGAAAGACCGAGGTTACCATCACTCGCCATCGGCAGAGAAAAAAGTCACGACAGGACATAGTTATAGTACTATAGCATGGATACCAGAAGAAAAAGGCAGTTGGGCACTGCCGTTAAGACACGAGAGAATAACAAGTTTTGAAACTCCAATTAGTAAGGCAGCGTGGCAACTAAAACAAGTAGCAAAAAATTCAAAACAACCAATTTTAGCCCTATTAGACAGTGAATATGGCAATGCCTCTTGGGTCAACACAACAAAAGATATCGAAGCGGATTGCTTGATCAGAATTCGCTCAAACTGTTGCTTATATGGGTTACCAGGAAAGTATAGTGGTCGAGGGCGACCCAAAAAACATGGTGATAAATTTAAGTTAAATGATGAAAATACTTGGTGGTCAGCCAAGGAAACTATCGAGGTAAATGACCCAAAATTAGGTCTCATAAGAATCCGAAAGTGGTCAAAATTACACTTTCGTAACTCTTCATCTGTGTCAATGGAGTTGATTTTAGTTGAGAGGCTTAAACCCAATAAACAAGGCATCTTACAAAAACCATTGTGGTTAGTTTTCATTGGTCAAAAAAGGCCGACATTAGAAATGATATGGAACAAATATTTAAGACGTTTTGCCGTTGACCATTGGTATCGGTTCATTAAACAAAGATTACATTGGACATTACCCTCCCTAAGTACACCACAGCAATGTGAAAGATGGAGTGATTTGATGCCATTAATGACTTGGCAGCTATGGTTAGCTAGGGATATAGTGAAAGAACACCATCTTCCTTTGAAGTTACCGTAAGAATAGTGGAGCCTTTATAGTTGATCGGCTATGGGTATCAGGGTTAAATCTCTTGCAGTAAGGCTCCACTATTCTAAGGTTTCGTCTCCGGCAAAAGCCCCAGTCAAATCTAACGCCTGGAAGAGTTGCACAGTCGATGTTAGGACTTTTAGTTGAGATTGGAACTCCAGCACAATCTCCCAAACCCCGTGGAAAATCAACGGGATGGAAAACTGGTAAAAAAAGAAACAAACGAACCCGTTATCCAGTAGTTAAAAAAGGAAAAAGTAACGACAAAAAAGCTAAAAACAAGAAGACTTAGACACTTATTTTGAGTCAATTTACTCAACTCTCAGCCCAAAAAGAAGACTGGGCTATTTTGTCATAGTCTAAACTCCAGTTTGATCAGCACCATCGAAAACTTACAAGGGCTGTAAGTTGTATCAAAGACTCAACAGAGAATCCAGCAAATTCCATAATTTCTTTACAAAAGTTTACAACTACACCATCCAAGTAACTATCAAGTCAAGCTCAGGAAATTATGCAGATATTTACAAAAGTTTACATTTAGGAGTCAGCACTGACGCAACACTGGGCAGCAAAGGGGATCACAATCACTGCTAATACTCAAGCTAATGAGTGGCTAATCTTGTTTAGTTGAGGTTTCAGAAAAGCGATCGCTTTTCTGATTGCAGTCGTTAAGCCAAGGGTTGACAGCTCCGGGACCTGAAGGACGGGGATTCACAGAACATAAAGTTTTGTTGGTTGTGCCAAGCAACCTCTAGACACTCCGGTAAAACCATTGTGCTTACTTTTGCGACCAATATTCCATGCACCAATTACGGTCGGCATTAATTAAATGGCCATCTTTGGAGCGATACAACCCACGATTAATGGCGTTGCTTAATAATGGAATGATTTTAAGAGTGTTTAGGTGC
Source organism: Moorena sp. SIO3I6 (assembly GCF_010672095.1). Classification (NCBI taxonomy): domain Bacteria; kingdom Bacillati; phylum Cyanobacteriota; class Cyanophyceae; order Coleofasciculales; family Coleofasciculaceae; genus Moorena; species Moorena sp. SIO3I6. Next base: position 10,417 of record NZ_JAAHHU010000038.1, read on the forward strand.
GCTTTCCGCATCTAATTATTAAATTCGCGCTTTGGTGCGACCCAAGGGCGATTTACTCGCCCTTGGGTCGCACCTATCGGCAAAGCCGACGTGGGGCGCGTTCGGGCGCGCACCTGTGGAATAGGCATCTTGGTGGAACTGGCATCTTGCCAGTTTCATGCTTATTTTGGGGCGGGCAGGATGCCCACTCTACGAATATTCATTCAAAGACTGACGCAACGCCCGATTAATTCGTAAGCATTCAGCTATCAGCTATCAGCTTATGCGCTACTTGAGGTGCTACTTGAGGTAGTTATGGGCGAGCTACACCGAACAGCTTTTGAATAAAACGGAAAGTCCCAGGGTCGAAGCCTGTGCCACAAAGCACCTCAAGTAGCGTGAGCCTTTAGCTCACGGCTGACTACTGACAGCTGAATGCTTACATACCTGTTCTATAGCAAAGGGAACAGCAATCCCTAAAACCGAAAATGTATAGAGCCGGGTAATGGTCTGGTTTAATCAAAGACAAGCTTTTACTATATCTAATAAATTTTCTCTGATCTTGCTATCAGTATCAGCGCTAGAATCACTTAGTAACTTTAACAAATTTTCCTTAACTTCCTCTTCTTCTGCTTCCAGCTGTTTTTTTTCTTCTAAGTCTTCTAATTTTTGACGCCATTCTCTACGACTTCTAAATGATTCCTTGCTAGCCTGTTTGAGCTTTTCGCTATAACCTTCCTCGGTGTCCAAATCAAACACAAACATAAAATAAGATATGTCTTTTGACATAATCTTATTGGCTATTGCTAAGGCTGATTCATCTGGAGCAACTTGCCAGACCTGTTCAAATACTCTACACAACTCATAAGCCATTTTATTACTATTTTTATAGGCTTCCTGTATTTCCTTGAGTTTTTCACTTTTACTGACAGTTGTCATGTTTATAACCCCTTCTTCTTATTTTAATATGACACTACGTTAGTCCAGCACCGGTGTATTATAAATCATTGGGGGCTGTGTGCCCAGGGTTGCCTCCGCACCTTGTAATCCCCGTGGAAACCCGATGAGCGGCTGCATCCAGACCTAAGCATACAGCTAGCTTGAAGTCTGGTGATAGGAATGAATCATACTAAATAATACCGTAAGGGCGTCTGATGAAAAGCTTTTAAAAAGCTCATGATCAGACGCCCTTGTTTTTCCCAGGATTTATCCAGGGGTAAGTTCAATCTTATTCTGGAAAATTTCCATTCAAGAGGTCTAAGTTGCTAGGATCAGCAGCCAAATCACTCTCCTCATCTAAGCTGTAAACACGGGCTGTGTTATCATCAAGCAGGTTGCCTTGCTGTAATTCAGCACTATCGGCGGGTTCACCATAGCCATAGACCATGCTACTCCCATGGTCGAATTCTGGTTCTGGACTACCAAGATTGCTCTCTTGGTAAGCATTGAAGCCAGTCCCTGCGGGAATCAGACGTCCAATGATGACATTCTCCTTCAGACCCCTGAGCCAGTCAGATTTACCTTCGATCGCTGCTTCTGTCAGCACACGAGTAGTTTCTTGGAAGCTGGCAGCAGAGATAAATGAATCGGTATTAAGGGATGCTTTGGTAATTCCCAGTAGTACAGGTGTATACTGAGCTGGGGCACCACCAGTGATCGCCATTGCTTCATTCACTGTCTCAATCTGCCGCAACTCCACGAGTTCTCCTGGTAGCATAGTGGTATCACCACCATCGTCTACCCTCACTTTAGAGGTCATCTGACGAACAATCACCTCAATATGCTTATCAGCAATATCAATGCCTTGAGACTGATACACCGACTGAACTTCATTGACCAAAAATGCCTGTGCCTGTTGCAATCCCTTTAAAGCCGCTTCGTAGACACCTCTCTTTTCGAGACAGTAGTTGAAGAAAATCTCTAAAATTTCATGGGGATTGGCTGGGCCATCGGTGATGGGTTCAGCGGTACCGACTTGCTGACCATCGGAAACAATAGCATTTTGCCCAGGGGAAATCGGGTAATCGGTCACGACTCCGTCTGACTCAATGACCTTGATATCAACGGTTTCGCCTTCTTCATAAATCACCTGGGCTTCTCCAGGACGTCTGGCCAAGATACAGGCTTCTTTGGGTTTGCGAGCTTCTAGTAGTTCTTCAATCCTGGGCAAACCTTGGATAATATCCCCTGTCTTGGCCCGTTCAAACACCAGTAGCACCAGGTTATCACCCCGCTGCACCAAATCTCCCTTGTCAATTTGCAAAATTGCCCCCGCAGAAACTCGGTATGGACGAGCCAGTCGCAGGATAACGGCATCATCCCTTACCTGAACCACCTGACCTGATTCTTGAGCAGGTGTCCCTTCAGCTAAGGTGTTGGTACCAACGACCAAATCCCCTACTTTAACTGTGGCAGGAGAGGTAATCGGCATTGTCACTCGGTCAGCATCCCTGACCACCAGTACTCGGCGAATGGCTTCCAATCCTTCTTGAATCCCCCGGATTTCACCAGCTTCCTTGCACTGAATTTCTGTTCGAGCCACTACCGCACCTGGAGGAATTTCGTCCCCATCTTTGACTAAAACCCGGGTTTTGGTATTGCCCCCTAACGGATCTGCATTGGTATCCCGGCGAAGCACCAACGACTCCAGGATCACCAGTTGTAATCGCATATCCTCAGAGGCTTCCTCCTCCTCAGTAGCAACTAACTCAATGTCAGCACTCAGCTGGGATGAACTACTAGTATGGTCACTGCTACCATCGGGGTTGCTCATTTCCAATACCAACTGGGTGCGGAGTAATTCCACCCCATCTACAGACTTGACCCGTTCTCCATCCTTATAGGGAATGCGTTGGATGGCTCGCAATTCAATCTGGGTTCCTTGGGTAGCTTCGTTGGAATCTTGGGTATTAATGGACGCCTGAGAGGGAACCGCTGGCTCATCTGGTACAGCAAACTCCGTTACTGGCCGCAGCAACAGTCCCATACCATCAGGTGTGTCAACTGCTTCTCCATAACAAAGGTTGTCTACCGTTATCCCTGGCAAATCCTCCGAGCCGGGATAGATTAGCTGACCCTCACTAGTCATGGTCTCTGGTAGGTTTTCCACCAGATGAAATTCTCCAGGCTTAACCACAATTTCCCGGAGGATGTCATTTTTTTGGACAACTTCCACCACACCGGAGGACTGACAGAAGATATCCTTAACCACTTCTGTGCCTGCTTCCACATATTGACCGTCTTCCACAAGCAGCAAGGAAATATCCTTGTTGACCTCATGGCATTCTTCCGGAATCCAGAGTAAGGTACCGCCTTTGGTAACTTCGTAACCTTGCTTGGCTTTACCCCGTTTAGCCACCTCTACACCAGCATATTTAATAATGCCACCGGTTTTAGTGTAGTATTGGTCATCAATCAGTTCCGCCACCACCTGGTGGTTGACTACCTTTGTGCCAGGGGTTGCCTTCAGGGAAAAGTGCTGATTATTGGCGGTGTGAATCACATATTGTTCCCGACCCCCCGTGCTTTCCATTCTCACCTGTGATTGATCCAAGCGGACGGAAGCGGTGATAATGTCAATTTCTCTTTTGCCTGGGGTCAGTCGCACCACACCACCGTTGAGTGTGACTAATTTAGTTTCCGCCAGCACTGTCCCAATCTCTACACTATCCCCATTTTTCACCACTGGTTCCGCACCAGGGGGTAGGTTATAGACGTCCCCAGATAAAATCCAGAGTAAACCGCTACGTTGGGCAATCCGAGTTGTATTACCCTGTCGATCTGTTTTTTCCTCAGGGACTAAGTCCGCAAATAGCACTTCCCCGGCTAAGTCCGATGCCACATCCTTAGCCGCTTTTTCTGTGGAAGGACGGCTTTTACTCAGGGCTACTTCTGCTAAGAGATCACCCTTGCTGACTGTTTGCCCATCACTGACTAAGACCAAGGAGCCCGCTGTTAAAGGAAAGGTTTTGCCAGAGCCATTGGTGGGTTGCAAAATCAGATCCCCAGCTAGTTCCACTTGTTGACGGTCGTCACCGTGGCGAGTCCTAACTTGGCGGGTACGTAGGCCTTTGCCAAAGCTTACGACACCCTTCATGGGAGCAGAGAGCTGGCGTGCCACTTCCCCGGTAAACACACCCCCCGTGTGGAAGGTCCGCATAGTCAACTGAGTTCCTGGTTCCCCAATAGACTGGGCAGCAATAATCCCCACCGCTTCGCCCAAATCCACCATGTGCCCATGAGCTAAGCTCCAACCATAGCATCTCTGGCAAACTGACCGCTGGGCTTCACAGGTTAGAGGCGATCGCACCATTACCTCTTTAATACCAGACGATTCAATCTCTTTGGCTAGTTCATCAGATACATCTTGGTTTTGTTTAGCAATTACTTTCCCGGTTTTTGGATGAACCAATTCCTCTGCTACAATTCGACCTAAGAGCTTATCCGCTAGGGAAATTAAAACGCGATCGCCATCGGTCATGGGTGTGATTTTGATGCCCCGAGTGGTGCCACAATCAAGGTCTCGTACAATCACGTCCTGGGAAACATCTACCAGACGACGGGTGAGGTAACCGGAGTCAGCCGTTCTCAGGGCAGTATCCACCAAGCCTTTGCGGGCTCCGTAGGATGAGATAATGTATTCCGTTACTGTTAAGCCTTCCCGGAAGTTAGTCTTAATGGGTAGGTCAATAATTTCACCTTGGGGATTAGCCATCAGACCCCGCATACCTACCAATTGCCGCACCTGAGACAAGTTACCCCGTGCTCCGGAAAAAGCCATCATGTACACTGAATTTAGGGGGTTTGTGTCTTTGAAGTTACGGACGACCTCATCTTTGAGAGCCTCAGAGGTTCCGTTCCAGGTATCGATAACTTTTTGAAACCGTTCAACTTCAGTAATTTCACCCCTAGTGAACCGGCCTTCTGTGGCACGAATCATAGCTTCCGCCTCATCTAACATCTGGCGTTTAGCTGGTGGCACTTGCAGGTCATCTACACTGATAGAAACCCCCGCCTGGGTAGCATAGCGGAACCCCAGATCTTTGAGTTTGTCTGCCATTTGGGCTGTCCGGGCACTGCCGTATTTGGTATAGGCCCAAGATATCAGCTTTTTTAACCGGCCTTTATCAACAATCCGGTTATAAAAAATTAATTCTTTTTGAGCTTTTTTATCTGCCATGATGCTTTTAAAGGGGATGACTAATTAATAATTTAGAATGGGTTAATTTAGAATTTAGAATGGATTAATTTAGAATTTAGAATGGGTTAATTTAGAATCTGGGGGGGGGTACATGCAAGCTTAAAACCTTACTGGGTAATAATTTAATCCCATCAGTTATCAAAAGATACATGCTGTTTTGGGCGCGACCTTGGATGCAGTTATCAGGGTTTGAGCTTCCATAAAATGAAAAGAGGGTCAATTGACGACTGTATATTCCCTGATATCATTGGCATCAAAGCCTTATATAGTAAGCTTTTATGGGCTCATGTCACCCCCTCAGCTTGAACATCTTACATTCTAAATTATACATTCTAAATTATACATTCTCTTGAATTTCCTAATTCTAAATTCGCGCATTCTAAATTCGCGCATTCTAAATGCTTACCGATACTTTTTAGCTACCAAAATCTACCTTCGAGACCTAAACCTAACCCGATTAATTTGGCCAGTATTTTTATACTTCTTCTTGGCTTCCCTGACAGCCGTGCAAGCATCCTTAATCGCTATGGATTTAATTTGATAAGGTACTGTCTTGCACCACTCGGGAAGGTTGTTTAGTATTTCAGTTTTAATGGCAAACCAGTTAGCTTTGTTTTCGCCATTTTCTAGTATTTTTACAGTTTTATTAAAAACATAACGGGACACTCCAAACCAGTGGCGGATAATTGCACGCTGTTCAGAGTTTAGGAACACTCTTATCTTCTTTGATTTTTGTCCCGTACTTTCTGAGTCCGTGGACTCTACAGGAGAAGACGTGAATGATGGAGAGAAGATCTGCCGTGAGTTCAGCCTCGGGGCAACTTTCAGGTTGGTCGAGAACCAGGATTTTTCCACCGTTGAGACTGACCAAGTACTCAATGAGTTCAAATCCAAATCTGGTAAGTCTGTCTCGACAGGCAACAGCAATCGTGAGCTGATCTCCTCGCACAAGCCGTTCCAGTATGGTTCTAAGACCTTTGCGTTTATAGTTGAGACCTGATCCGATGTCTTTGATGATTTCCGCTTCCGGGAAGAGGGAGTGCATGTAGGCAATTTGCCTGGCGAGGTCGTCAAATTGTTTGCTACTGCTGACTCGGCAGTAACAGATGGTAGCTGGCTGTCTTGGTTGTCTTCGCCCCAGACTGAGCAGGCTTTCTGTGTCAAAAAACCTTGTTCCTCCTGGAGTTTTTTCGCATTTGATCGTTCCATCGTCCGCATATTTCCTCAGAGTGTTCCTAGATAGTCCCGTAAGTTCGACCGCCTTACGAAGTGGTACGAGTGCCATCCTTATAATCTACCAAATAGTGGAATATTTTGGTAAATTAGTGGACACTTTGGTTAACTGTCACAATCCTTTTACCTAGCCCCATAGGGCTTCTTGAATAGTTTTGTTGTAGATGATCCGACCTGCGGTGGTGCGGATGTACTGGGAAATAAGTTCACCATCGGCTGTTTCCCTCACTCGCCGGTTTTTGTAGACTTTGGTCACCATACCATCGGGTGAAGATTCTTCAGAAATCATCTCCTTGTCTGGTTCGTCTGTGTCAACTATGCCGTCATAGCGCACCCAAATATAGGCATGGAGGTGTACTTGCTTTTGTTCGTAGGCTTTGATTGCATCCTCGAGGTTAGCAAAGTAACGACCTGCTCCCTTGGTTGCATTGGGATTTTTGGCGGTTAGATAATAGCATCCCAAGACCATATCTTGACTCGGTGCTATAATGGGGCGACCTGTTGCTGGTGAGAGAATATTGTTCGATGCCAGCATTAACAACCTAGCCTCTGCTTGGGATTCTAGGGATAGAGGCACATGTACTGCCATCTGGTCGCCATCAAAGTCCGCATTAAACGCTGGACAGACTAAGGGGTGCAGTTGAATGGCACGACCTTCTACCAAAATAGGTTCAAAGGCTTGAATTCCTAGTCGGTGTAGAGTTGGGGCTCGATTTAGCATCACCGGGTGACCTGCAATCACTTCTTCGAGTACGTCCCACACAGTGGGATCTCCCCGTTGAATCAATTTTTTAGCTGCTTTGATGTTATTCACCAAACCCTGACGAATCAGGCGGTGAATCACAAAAGGTTGAAACAGCTCAATCGCCATCTCTCTGGGCAAACCACACTGGTGGATATGCAGGTTTGGGCCGACTACAATCACTGAGCGTCCGGAGTAATCCACCCGTTTTCCTAGCAGGTTTTGCCGGAAGCGACCCTGTTTACCTTCGATAATGTCAGAGAGGGACTTCAGGGGTCGATTGTTTGCCCCTACGACTGTCCGTCCTCGCCTGCCATTGTCAATCAGGGCATCCACAGCTTCCTGAAGCATCCGCTTTTCATTGCGGACAATGATTTCAGGTGCCAGAATTTCCTGCAACCGGGCTAGTCGATTGTTGCGGTTGATGACTCTTCGATAGAGGTCATTCAAGTCAGAGGTAGCAAAGCGACCCCCATCCAGTTGCACCATCGGTCGCAGGTCGGGGGGAATGACAGGGATGACACTCAGCACCATCCAATCTGGCTGAGCCCCGGTGCCAATAAAGTTGTCAATCACTCGCAACCGTTTGATGAGCTTAGCTCGCTTTTGACCTTTAGAAGCCGCAATTTCTTCTCGCAGCTTTTCTGCGATCGCGTCTAAATCCAAATCCTGTAGGAGTCGTTGCAGAGCCTCAGCCCCAATCCCCACGTCTACCCCAGATAGATCTGAGTCTTCGCTATAGAGCTGCTCCTCGATTTCCAGCCATTGGTCTTCGGTGAGCAGCTGTTTATAGCTGAGGTTTTCCGCATTACCTGGGTTTAGTACTACGTAGGCGTTGAAGTAGACAATCTGTTCTACATCCCGCAGGGGCATATCAAGCAAAATACTGAGGTAGCTAGGAATACCTTTGAGATACCAGACGTGAGCCACGGGTGCGGCTAGTTTAATGTATCCCATACGGTGACGCCTTACCCGGGACTCGGTCACTTCCACACCACAGCGTTCACAGACAATACCTCGGTGGCGCACCCGCTTGTACTTACCACAATGGCATTCCCAGTCTTTAGCTGGACCAAAGATGCGCTCACAGAACAGCCCATCCATCTCCGGTTTGAGGGTGCGATAGTTAATGGTTTCTGGCTTAGTCACTTCACCTACCATTTGACCGTTGGGAAGAGTCCTTTCTCCCCATTGACGAATTCTCTCAGGAGAGGCAATACCAATTTTTACGTAGTCAAACCGCTGTTCTATTTGGCTTTTCATAATTTTGTCATTTCCCTATTCACAGACACTCCTATAGAGCCACCTTTTAGGCTTGTTCTTCTTCCAACTCTTCCTGGTTGAGGGATTCATAAGTTGGTGAGCGTGGTGTGCGATGGCGTTCTGAATCGGTCATTAAATCCACTTCCATATCATTGCTACTACCATCTTCTGTGGTTTCCACTTTGTGAACAGCTATGTCGAGTCCTAAGGATTGGAGTTCTCGCATCAGTACCTTGAAGGATTCGGGAGTACCAGGTCTGGGAATAGCTTTTCCTTTCACAATGGCATTGAGAGCTTCGTTGCGGCCTTGCATATCGTCTGATTTGACAGTGAGCAATTCTTGGAGGGTGTAAGATGCTCCAAATGCTTCTAATGCCCAGACTTCCATTTCCCCAAACCGCTGACCACCTTGTTGGGCTTTACCCCCCAAGGGTTGCTGGGTGACTAGGGAGTACGGTCCGGTGGAGCGAGCATGAATTTTATCATCTACCAAGTGGACTAGCTTGAGCATATAGGCTTGCCCCACTGTGACTGGTTGGTCAAAGGCTTCTCCGGTGCGACCATCGTAGACAGTAATTTTTCCCGCATGCTCGGGATTAAATACCCACTCTTTACCAGGTTGATCACTGGCTTCTTTAAGCTTGTTATGGACTGTGAGGCGGGATGCTTCTGCGCCGTACATTTCGTCGAAGGGAGTAAGCTTAAATCGGGCATTCAGGTGTTCCCCAGCCCATCCTAATAGACATTCAAATACCTGACCCACATTCATCCGACTGGGTACTCCCAGGGGGTTGAGTACAATATCTACAGGTGTACCATCCGGCAGGTAGGGCATATCTTCGATGGGCAAAATCCGGGAAATAATTCCTTTATTGCCGTGACGACCTGCCATTTTGTCACCAACCTGGATTTTCCGTTTCTGAGCCACATATACACGCACTACCATGTTGGCTCCCGGTGGCAGTTCATCCCCTTGCTCTCTGGTAAATACCCGCACATCTACCACACGCCCTTTTTCACCATTGGGGACTCGCAGAGAATTGTCCCGTACATCCCTAGCTTTTTCCCCAAATATAGCTCGCAAGAGTTTTTCTTCTGGTGGCTGGTCTGATTCCCCCTTGGGAGTAACTTTCCCCACCAAGATATCCCCAGCTTCTACCCAGGCTCCAATCCGAATGATCCCGGTTTCATCTAACTGACGCAGGGCATCTTCCCCCACATTGGGAATTTCTCGGGTTATTTCCTCCGGACCTAGTTTAGTCTGTCGCGCTTCTATTTCATACTTTTCAACGTGAATACTGGTGTAGACATCATCGTAAACTAGCCGTTCACTAACCAGGATGGCATCTTCGTAGTTATAGCCTTCCCAAGGCATATAAGCGACTAGAATATTTTGTCCGAGGGCGATTTCACCCCCTTCTGTAGCAGAGCCATCTGCCAGTACCTGACCGGCCACCACTTCATCTCCTACATACACCAAGGGTCGTTGATTTAAGCAGGTATCTTGGTTAGAGCGCTGATACTTTTGGAGGGAGTATTCAATAATTGCTGGGGTTTCTTTTGGTTGGATAGGGCTAGGAAATTCTAACTCATTCTCATTTCCCTTTTCCCCTGGCAGGGCTGGGGTATCTGTAGCTGGGGTATCTTTGATGGTGGTTTGATAAGGCTGTAACCGAATTGTGTTGGCATCGACATACACCACCTCACCATCACAGGCAGCCACCACGACCATACCTGAGTCTCTAGCAGCCTGGGCTTCCAATCCTGTTCCCACTAAGGGGCGCTCAGGTCGAAGCAATGGCACAGCTTGCCGCTGCATATTTGAGCCCATCAGAGCTCGGTTAGCATCATCATGTTCTAAGAAGGGAATTAGAGAGGTCGCAACGGAGATAATTTGCACTGGTGATACCGCCACATAGTCCACTTGGTCAGGGGTGGTGGTGGTGAATTCTTGTCGATATCGGACTGGTACAGACTCTCCCAGGATGTAACCTTCCTGATCTAAGGCAATATCTCCTGGTGCTACCCTCAGGTCATCTTCTTCATCTGCGGTCATGTACAAGGGCGGTCGGTCTTTTAGGACTCGCCCATTTTCTACTGGGTAAGAAGGAGTTTCAATAAAACCATAATTATTCACCCGAGCGTGGGTTGCCAAGGAGCCAATCAGACCCGCATTGGGACCTTCTGGAGTTTCAATAGGGCAAATTCTGCCATAGTGAGATGGATGAATATCCCGCACTGCAAAACCTGCCCGTTCGCGAGTTAACCCCCCAGGACCTAGGGCAGACAGACGCCGTTTATGGGTCAATTCAGCTAATGGATTGGTCTGATCCATAAACTGGGAAAGCTGAGAGGAGCCAAAAAATTCCTTAATCGCTGCTACTAGGGGTTTGGGGTTTACCAATGAGGCTGGGGTAAGGGTATCGGATTCTGAAACGGTCATCCGTTCCCGAATAATCCGCTCTAGGCGATTTAGTCCCACCCGCACTTGGTTTTGCAACAGTTCACCAACAGAGCGCACTCGCCTATTTCCTAGGTGGTCAATATCGTCTGTGCTACCAATGTCAAATTCCAGGTTGATTAGGTAATCAATTGCCCCGAGTATGTCTTGGGGGGTCAATACCCTTACGGTGTCAGAAATATTCAGTCGTAGTTTTTTATTGATTTTGTAGCGACCCACCCGACCTAGGTCATAACGCTTCTGGTCAAAGAAACGGGATTCCAATAACTGCTGACCACCACTAACAGTGGGAGGTTCCCCAGGACGCAGCTTGCGGTACAGCTCCAGCAGGGCTTCTTCTTCACTGGGGTTCCCTTCTTTGTCAAGGGTTTTTTGATAGTAGTCTGGGTGGCGCATAGCATCTATAATTTCACTATCACCAAGCCCCAAAGCTTTTAAAAGCACTTGTGCAGAGAGTTTACGGGTTTTGTCGATGCGCACCCACACTAAGTTATTTTTATCGGTTTCAAACTTCAACCAAGCACCCCGGTTGGGAATCAAGGAGGCTGAGTAGGTACGACGTCCGTTTTTATCAGTTTCAGACTTGTAGTAAACTCCAGGAGAGCGAACAATTTGGTTAACAATGACTCGCTCAGCACCGTTAATGATAAATGTGCCTCGGTCTGTCATCAGAGGCAAATCACCGATGAAGACTTCTTGTTCCTTGATCTCCCCAGTTTCTTTATTAATCAGGCGGGTATGAACGTACATTTGTACGGCATAGGTACTGTCTCGCCGCTTGGCTTCATCCACATCATATTTAGGAGACTTAAGCCTGTAGTTTTTACCCAAGAAGTGCAGCTCCATTTTGCCAGTGTAGTCGGTAATCGGCGAGAAGCTATTGAGTTCTTCAATTAGCCCCTCCTCCAAGAACCAGCGAAAGCTAGCACGCTGAATTTCAACTAAGTCTGGCAACATATAGGTAGCTGTTGTGTAAGTCTGATTAGTCATGGGGTCTGTTCTTCACTCTTTTTAAGTCAGCGCCGATTTTGATTCCCTTCCCAAGGCAGTACTTGTACTTGAACAATTGCTTAAAACTTGGGTTCGAGCTAATAGATACTAGATCAACTGTTAGAATTGACACTCCCACAGATAAAGTAAACGTGGAATTCTTAAGCTGAACACCTGCGACCTCAGGTAACCCTACTCTAGGTATAGGATGTTCATAGTTTTGAATCAAATGGCTTAGAGTGCCTTTAATCTTCAACTTCTCGCGCATCCATCTGTGGGATTTTAAACCATGTCTATTACTAGATTGACAGAAACTCAGGCATCAGGAAAACAACAAAAACACTATACTGGACTATACTGGACTTGGAGTAATTGCTCCCAGTGCTAGTTGTTGTTACACTTGTCACCGTCGATGTGCCCTGCCCTACACATGGGTTGTGCTTAGGGTGTGCTTAGCTGGAGACTAAAACCGTTGTGGGGCTTATCGTTGGGTTAGTTGTCTTCAGAATACCTAGGGTAGCATCTGATTCCACTTTTGTCAACCATCCCTCGGTAAGCCTCTTCCAAAAGTACTATTCAAAGAGTCGGAGAGTCGGATTATTTCCTGTTATTTCCTCTTATAGGTGTTCACCGCAAGCCTAGGAGTCTCCGCATTATTCTCTTTCTACTGAACCATAGCAGAGTAAGGGAGTTGAAATTATCAAGAACCTACCTAATGGTTTTCCCCTTTCAGGTCTGGTTGAGATTTACCCAATCCCTATTTGGCGCTTGAGTTTCTGTTGATAGGCTAAGACCAAAAAGCTGACAGGCATTTTGGGTGGTAATAGCCGCCAACTCTTCTATAGATATCCCTCGTAATCCGGCAATGCACTCGGCTACATAGCGGACATAGGCTGGTTCATTTCGTTTGCCTCGCTTGGGGACTGGTGCAAGGAACGGACAATCTGTTTCGATGAGTAAGCGATCGCTAGGTACCATGGTGGCTGATTCTTTTACCTGAGTGGCATTCTTAAAGGTCACAATGCCACTGAAGCTTATGTAAAACCCCAAATCCAAAAACCACTGTGTCTGTTGAGGATTACCTCCCCAACAGTGCATCACACCTCTGATTGAGCCGGTACTTTCCCAAAATTCTTGCAGTATGCCCCTCATTTCTGAAGCAGCATCACGGCAGTGGATAATCAGTGGCAAGCCGAGTTGGTGGGCAATCCCTAGTTGGGCTTTGAACACTTCTATTTGGTGTTGTTGGTTCTTTGCTTTATAGAAATCCAAACCGGTTTCTCCGATAGCTACGACCCTAGCATCAGAGCGCGCTAGGGTCAAAATCTGATTTTCCGTTTCGGAAGTCCATTTTTCGGTATCTAAGGGGTGCAAGCCTACCGCGAAGGAGATTTCGGGAAATCGCTCTGCTAGAGCTTGGATGCCTGTAAACTCAGACGGTTCTACGCAAGAGTGAACTAGACGAACCACACCAGCTTCTAGCCATCGGTGCCGTAATTGCTCTAACTCCGACTCAAAGACATCGAAGTTGATATGGACGTGGGTATCAATCAACTGCATCAATACAGTTTTTAATCTATTTATCTATTTTTAGTTTAATTTACAGCGGTTTTTGCTCAACTCATCACCACTTAGCGCTCCGCCAGCTGAGTGAGGCAATTTGATCATACAGCAGGTGATTCGGTCACACTAGCGTTAAGTTTAACCTCTATAGCTTTGAGCTTTTTGGCAAGATTTGCTTTTTTCCGAGCGCCATTATTACGATGAAGTACCTTACGCTTGACAGCCTTGTCAATTTTGCTGTATGCTTCTGACATTCGGCGTTTTACTTCTTCCAAGCCCTCTGGACTTGGTTGGCGTTCGTACTCTTCTAAGGCAGCACAGTAGTTCTTTGTCAGCGTTTTCACCGCTGATTTGTAGGCTTTGTTCCGAACTCGGTTCCGTTCGGCTATTGTTATGCGTTTGAGGGCAGACTTGTTATTAGCCACAGCAGTGTTTACTTAACTTAATTTAGTTTAGGAGTTACGTCCAGTAGAAAATGGTATGATACCAGAAATAATATTATACCACATATCATATTAAACTAGTATCAACACGGATAGCGTAACCCAAGCATCACCCTCTTTAAGCTATATTCTTAAAGTAAGTCCAGAAAACATAGACACCTTTGATCAGGAATAAGTGTATAAACCTGGTCTAGGACGAGCAACACTAGCGTGATGGGTACTCCGACTCCATGCTGCGAATCATAACTGAGCAGGCTGAGGCACAAACTGAACTGCGACGTATCCGCGATCGCACGGCTTCTGACCAAATGCTGAACAAAGAGGCAACTGTAAGGGAAGTTTTACAGGCAGTGAAGCGCCAAGGAGACGTAGCGCTCCTGCACTACACTGAGGAATTTGATCAGCTGAAATTGAGTCGAGAACAACTGCGAGTCAGCGGTTCGGAACTAGATGCGGCTTACCAACAGGTCTCCAAGGAATTACTCGATGCAATTCAATTAGCCGCCAGACAAATCGAGGCATTTCATCGACAACGAGTTCCCAAATCCTGGGTGCAATTTGGTGAAGATGATGTGGTTTTAGGCAAGCGCTACACTCCTGTAGATAAGGCTGGACTATATGTTCCTGGAGGTAGGGCGTCCTATCCCAGTACTGTGTTAATGAATGCTATTCCAGCCAAGGTAGCTCAGGTTAACCAAATTGTAATGGTTACTCCACCAAGACCTGATCAAAGCATTAATCCAGCTGTGCTTGTGGCTGCTCAGGAAGCCGGTATTGATGAGATTTACCGGGTAGGTGGAGCCCAAGCAATTGCCGCCTTAGCCTTTGGGACCGAAACCATTCCCAACGTGGATGTGATTAGCGGTCCGGGGAACATTTACGTAACCCTGGCTAAGAAACTGGTTTACGGTATTGTAGGGATTGACTCCCTGGCTGGTCCTTCTGAGGTATTAATTATTGCCGATGAGGCAGCTCATCCAGTTCATGTGGCTGTCGATCTATTGGCTCAGGCAGAACATGACCCAATGGCAGCAGCGATTCTCCTGACCACTGATGCTCAATTAGCCAAACAAGTGCAGGGGCAAGTCCAGCAGCAACTCAAAGACCATCCACGACGCCTGTTGACAGAAAAAGCGATCGCTCACTATGGTCTAATAGTTGTTGTTGATTCTTTAGAAGTGGCAGCACAACTGTCTGATGAGTTTGCTCCAGAACACTTAGAACTAGAAATTACCCAACCTTGGGACTTACTAGATTATATCCACCACGCTGGGGCAATTTTCCTGGGTAACTCAACCCCTGAAGCAGTAGGTGATTACTTGGCTGGACCCAATCACACCCTACCAACTTCAGGTGCTGCTCGTTATGCTTCTGCCTTAGGTGTGGAAACCTTTATGAAGCACTCCAGTTTGATTCAGTATTCCGACCGAGCCCTCCATAAAGTGGCTGGTGCTATTGAGACTCTTGCTGAAGCAGAAGGTCTACCATCTCACGCTGACTCTGTGCGCTTACGAACTCAGCTTGATGCTGGGGGGTCAAAGGGAGTAGAACAATAATATAACAATCATCTAGTTAAAGCTCTGTCAGTAGTCAGGTAGTTACTGATTGCCCATAATGCGCGAATTGAGAATTGAGAATTGAGAATTGAGAATTGAGAATTGAGAATTGAGAATTGAGAATTGAGAATTGAGAATTTATCCATTCTTCATTCTTCATTCTTCATTCTTCATTCTTCATTCTTCATTCTTCATTCTTCATTCTTCATTCTTCATTCTTCATTCTTCATTCTTCATTCTGTATTGTTACTCTTTAGCACGGAAAATCCCAAAAACTGAGGTGAAACCGTGCAAAAACGTACTACTGCCTACTGGCCCAATTTCCCCGTTACAGAAGAAGCCCGCCAGCTGAATATCTTTGATGTAACGGTGGAACATTTGGGAATCAAAATTTAGTTTACCGTAAAGCCCTTCTCCTCGCCCCAGACAGGAAAACATCAAAGCACCAGCAGCTTGAGTGGTTTTAGTTTGCTTTTGATAGTCCTCAAGCAGAAGTGCCAAGTCTTCCTCTGAAGTTTGAGCATCTCTGAGGTGGAACTGAATACGTTGACCGGGTCGAATCCGATCAGCAATAGCGATCGCACCAATCCTCGGATCTACACCTAACAGAGTGCGGATCAGAAAGTCTCCGGGATCCAGCTGTTGTTTAAACTCATCTCGGGCAACTCCGACAAAGAGTGAATGTTGTGCCAGCTTACGGTCTGCCTCATCCATACTTTGGATTAACTCGCGCAACACCATTAATGGGGGATGGGATGCTGGCTCACCGCTGGTGATCTTGCCTTGATCGAGGGCTGTCAATTCCAGCAGGATATTCTGGTCTGCTTTAGTCACCTGATAGGTTTGACCGATAGGACGACAGCCTTGAGCAACAATGGTTTCTAATACAACATTGCCGCTTAGAGCAACCCCCACAGTTCCTTCATGGTAAAGAGACTTTGCGACTTGGGTCTGGTCTTTCAGGCAAAACAAGCCATTCTTAACCATCATAGAGCTACCACTAGCCACTCCTCCTACCTTGACTGACCCTGGATAAGCATAATCCAACCCTTGGAGCAAATCATTAATTTTAGATGACGAGGGGTCAGAGAATAAAATAAACTGGGGCTGCTCTTGGGGGGAAATGCCAATCAAGTCCACCCAAGCATCAGGAGAACTATCCAAATCTGGCAAGGTGTCTCCAGGGATATGAAAGCTATGGACACTAACATCAGGCAAACAGGCTAGGCTGAGGCTTAGGGCTGGTCCTCCCTCAACTTCCACAGGCTGACCATTGGTGTTCATCCCAATGATGCCACTCCCACCACAACCAATCAACACGGGTAAAGACAATCGTTCCTGGAGCAGGGGGATGAGGCGAGCATACTCACTGGCATAGGCAGATGAGATGAACACCAGACCCAAATCTGCTCTTGAAGGCAAGGACTGTTCAAGGCAGTCTGCCACTTCGGCCACTGCCGCTTCTAATGATGCACGGGTTGATAGAGCATTTGCCCACTTGATCACATTAGCCATCTATATCTACCTATTTCACTCCCGATACCATTCCCTATGGAGGGGATTGGCCACTCCTCAAGGTTTTATGATAACGGTGAACTACCACAGACTTCCACTAAGCCTTACCTGATAATGAGCAGAGGATTTGCTGTGGGACACTTATATTAATATAACTTAATCTAAGTTAGTGTTTATCAAAAGAAGCGCGTTAGCGCGGGAACGAAACTGTTTTTATTAAGGCGCGCGGCCTCCCTTAAATTCCCAGTTCCTCTAACTCGAAGTCCTTCCTCAAGTCAGCCATGGTAAGAAGGGTAATGGCTAAAGGTAACTTCCACCCCAACAACCCTATTAAGTTAGCCCGGTGCGCTTGACCCATTAAGAATTAAATTCCCATGATTGTCGCACCGCTATGTCAAGATCTGTCGATTAAAAGGGAAATGGGTTAAGACTTCTAGAAGTGGTGTAAGCGACTAGGGGGTAAGGGAAAATTGGGAGAACCTTAAAAAATAAAGAACAAATTTGTGTTAAAGCATGTCTTTTGCTTTAACCTAAGAAATTAGAGTAGCTAATTGTAGTGCTCTTAGTTAATTCCCTGGTAATTTCTGGTTAATCTGGAATTTCCTAGCTAAGATGCAGGTAATGGACATTAGTCCGATAGTTGTAGTGGTCACGACACCTACGAATGACCGCAAGTTCGTAGACCTGTCGCTAGTAGTTAAGGTCAGGGAAACATGTGCTGCTAGCCCAACCAGCCTTTACAACATCACCGTTCCCGGAAGCGGGACAAAGTCTGACAAACATTACCCCTGATAGGAGTTGCACACGCGCCTAACCAACTAGGTCGTCTTTTCAACGAAATTACTAGTTATTAAGCCTCCTATCGTTAAATATTTTGCTAAGCGGGGTTGGTGACTACTACCCATCCTATCAGCAAAATAAAAATAGACATAATCAAGTTATAAAAGCGAAAGACAGATGAGCGAATTACAAGAGAAAATAGACCAAGAGCGTGAACAAGCTAGAGCCGTTTGTGATGCTGAAGGTTCGTCTTCAGCAGAATGTGCAGTAGCTTGGGATAACGTAGAAGAACTACAAGCAGAGGCTTCCCATCAGCGGCAAAATACCGAGCCCAAAAACTCCCTTGAGCAGTACTGTGATGATAATCCTGACGCAGCTGAGTGCCGGGTATATGACGACTAGACTTTAGGATTGTTCTGCTAAATACTCAGCAAAAAGGGTAGCAGGAGTAAATCCCCGATTAGGATTTGCTCCTGCTACCCTTTTTGGTGGCGTTCCTGGCCTGATGCTTTCCTTGGCTTTGTTTCTAGATTTCCAGTATGGGCATTGGTGCAATAACATAGATCAAGGTCATTTCGGCAACAAGCAATGCAAGATGAAATTATTCAATTACTGGTTTGGATGGACTACCGTTTGGCAGTTCTGTTCACAGTATTTATCCCCTTGATGCTGCTAATTTGGGCATTTTTCCAGAAAGCAGATGCGATGGTACGGCTGTTGATTATCTATTGGCGTGTTTCCAGTCTCCTAGCGATTACAGTTTACTTGTTGATTGTCGGTTGGCCGATTGGTTATGTGTCTGCTTTGAGCTCCCGTATTCTAATCCCGATCTCCCTGTGGTTTTGGATTGACTTGAATGAGGAGATTGATGATAGACCAGCTACTCCCTTGAAGCTAGCACTGACATCTTGGCGTTGGGCAATGACTATTTACTGTACTCTGGGGACAATTACCAGTATTCCATTTCTACGTTGTGCCTTTGTCCCAGGAGCAATCACATCTGGATTTTGTCAGGTGTTGAGGCAGCCGCCTTTGTTATTCAAACAGTATTTCCATGCTGGTTATACCCCTGGATTTTTGGGTTTTATGGGAATGGTGGGATTATTCTTCTATGTCCTTTACTTAAGCTATTTCGTTCTGTTTCGACTCGGCAAACAAGGACGATCAGCTATTGAACCATGAAATGGGTTTTGGCTTTGGATTTTTTAGAGCAGTAGCATCTTATTTGAGACTCCCCCGGCATAAACGCCGTGGGGAGTCTTGCTTCAAATGAAAACTCACAACTCACAGATGATGGATTCCATTGGTAGACGTCTAGAACAATACACCATCAAACGCCCAAAAGAGGTATTGATCGTTACCGCACAGATAGCTGGTGAACAGGATCAAATTGCTATTTTTAAAGGTTTTTCCAGTTCTTTAATGCGCCCGACATCCTTTGACCCAGATGTAGCGGTCTTACCAGCACAGGCAAAGATAATTAGCATAGATCGAGTGGCTGCTCCCTATAATCCACAGTCTCCTCGTTATCTTCACCAAGGACTGAGTTTGGAAACTATGGAAAAGTTGTTGGAGAATGCTGGTGTTTAATTCAGGATCATTGCCAGGTGGTGGCTGCTAAGTTCCGAGGGAGGAACGTAAATTTTGGTAAAGTTTTGCCCGAAGGCCCTTGGGAGCTAAGTGTATTTGGATTTAGTTAGTTAATTTTGATAAAGTCTTGCCAGAAGCCTAACAGGGGTAAATCTAGTTTGATCTAGTTAGTCAATGGTTGAGTAAATCTTTGATAAACTCTGGCCAAAGCGCTCACAGGGCTAAATGTACTTGGATCATAATCTGAATGTACTTGGATCATAATCTGATCACAAGCATGTATGGGATCACAACTATGGGTTGGATGTATTGATGAATATCTACCAAAGCAAAATAAAGTGTTATTCTCCACAGTGAGTGTGTAATGTGAGGAAATTGAAATTATGGTTACATCCCCTGTCCGTATCCAGGGATGGAATAGTGCTGAGTTCTCATCCAAGAATCAGCCAATGAACTGCCCCAATGTCAGGTTACCTTGGCAACCCCTAACTCTACCGACAACCCCATTATTCGGTACCGATGGCATTCGGGGACGAGCAGGAACATTGCTAAGTGAAGATTTGGCTTTACAAGTGGGTTTCTGGGCTGGTCTTGTGTTACAGGAATACTCAGCTGTACCAGGACCGGTGATTTTGGGGCAGGATTCGCGCAATTCTAGTGATATGTTGGCCACAGCTTTAGCTAAGGGGCTGACTACAGCAGGTTTAGAGGTGTGGCACCTGGGATTATGTCCGACTCCTGGTGTTGCCTACCTATGCAGTGCTACAAGTGCCATCGGGGGTGTGATGATTTCTGCTAGTCATAATCCTCCAGAAGATAATGGGATTAAGTTTTTTAGCGGGAAAGGCACTAAGCTATCTCAGGAGCTGCAAAAGCATATAGAAGCTGGATTGAGGGGTTTTACTGATCAGGGTGTAGTTAGTAAAACCCAAGGGAAGTATCACTATCGCCCAGGGTTGGTCACCGATTATGCCACAGCACTTCACCGTCCTCTGAAAGGAGTGACGAATTTACAAGGCATGAAGATTGTGCTGGATTTGGCTTGGGGGGCAGCAGTGCGACTCTCAGGACAAGTATTTGAGCAGTTGGGGGCACAAGTCATTTGCTTACATGACCAGGCAGATGGCGATCGCATTAATGTCAATTGTGGCTCTACTCACCTCGAACCGCTCAAAGCTGCGGTAAAAGAATACCAAGCAGATCTTGGGTTTGCGTTTGATGGTGATGCAGACCGATTGATGGCAGTAGATGCCCAGGGTCGCGAGATCAATGGAGATTACATCCTCTATTTTTGGGGTCAAACCTTACGTGCTGCCCAAAAGCTACCAGAAGACCTAATGGTAGCAACGGTAATGGCAAATTTAGGATTTGAACGAGCCTGGAAGCAATTGGGGGGTAAATTCCTACGGACAGCGGTCGGAGATCAGCATGTCCAAGCTAAAATGCTCCAAACTGGAGCTATGCTAGGGGGTGAGCAATCGGGACATATCATCTGTCACCATTATGGTTTGACTGGGGATGGCATGTTAACTGCTTTACATATAGCTTCTTTGGTGCGTGAATCTGGGATGACCTTAGGGGAGTTAGTAGACCAAAGTTTCCAGACTTACCCCCAACTACTGCGTAATGTCAGGGTAGAAGACCGAGAACGCCGACGTCGATGGCAAGAGTGTGAGGCCATCACGAATGCGATCGCAAAAGGGGAAGCTGCCATGGGAGACCAAGGTCGAATTCTGGTTCGTGCTTCTGGTACTGAACCCGTGATCCGGGTGATGGTCGAAGCGGCCAATTCTAAACTTGCTCACCACTGGACATCAGAGTTAGTTAATGTCGTTGAGCGATATTTAGCTAACTGATTGATCAAAATGTTTCCAGCAACTATTCTGAGCAGTTGCATAGTTAACTTGTATCTTTGTTAACTTAGATCGGTTCAGTGATCGGGTTGTGTTGACGGTTTATGGTTGACGGTTTATGGTTGACGGTAAATCATCAACCCTGATCTGAGTCTCTCTTCAGGAACTCCTTGCCCATCTACAGTCAAAAACTAGATCGGTGGAAAGCTTCAGGGAAAAGGGTTAACAACCTTGAACTTAATATTGAATAGGGGTGCATCGAAAACTATTGGCAGTATTTTCGTGATATTTATAGCTTACGAAATGCTTGATTACTTTCAAGGGTCCAATAACGCCATGGCAACCTCACCCTAACATTAAAACTCCCGTTACTTTGGCTCAAATAGTCAAATTCATGGGAGTTTTTTTCCCTGGTTTTTCTATCAAAATAGGTTAATCATGTTAGTTTTCATAATTCCACTCAAGAGTCGAAATATTTCCAAGTCTTGGGAACATGTATCTAAATTATTTGAACGCTGTGTCAAATCAGTATGTAATCAAACATCATCGGAATTTAGAGTAATCGTTGTTTGTAATGAAAAGCCACAGATTACATTCACTCATCCCCATATCATTTATCTTGAGGTTGATTATCCTACTCCGAAAGAGCAAAACCCCATCGCTATAGGATTGACAGACAAAGGGCGTAAGGTTTTGACAGGATCAACCTATGCTCGTCGATTTGACCCAACTCATGTTATGAATGTCGATGCCGATGATTGTGTTAGCAAACAGTTAGCGGAATTTGTTAGGAAAAATCCTCAGGACAATGGCTGGTTTATTAATAGAGGTTATAAGTATCGAGATGGAGAAGATTGTTTGTATTTAAAACGAAAACAATTCTATAGAATGTCTGGGACAGCGAACATTCTTAGATGGGATTTACTAGATTTACCTGAGAAACCTGAATATAATCGGGGTTATGGCTACTACAAGTTCTATATTGATCATGAGAAAGTTAAAAGTATTCTAGCCAACAAGGGAACCCCTCTAAAACCATTACCCTTTTCTGGTAGTGTTTATATCCTTGGTACTGGTGAGAATATATCAGCAAATGAAGACAGATTATCCTTTAACATCTTCAATCGAAAGGCGTTGAGCAAATCAATTTGTGATGAATTTGGCTTGTACAAGCTGGCTTAATCGTCCTAGAAGCACCAATTTCAACTTGATCATGCCAAATTAAGGAATAATAACATCGATAGACAATGGGATGGTTCTGCCATGGTCAAAGGTCGGTCAAAATCTAAGTCATCAAAGAAAGGGAAAACGCCATCTGAGACCACAACCTTAAATCTGAAGCAACAGTTAGCTCAAAAACGCCGAGCGCAACGGGCGCGTAAAGAAGTCATCCAAATTATTACTATGACAGCAGCTTTTGGAGCGATTATCGGGGTGTTGCTGGCTCTGGTGGTTGATCCTAAAGCTGGTGCAGCTGCAGTAGCTGGTCTGCCTTGTCTGGTTCTGTCCTATAAATATCCTCGCAAAGCACTTTGGGCATTCATGATCTATATGCCTTTTAGTGGCACAATCATTTACTCCATTGGCAATAGTCCACTGCTTCAGCTGGCTAAAGATGGTATCTATATCCCTGCTTTGATTGGTCTATTACAGCAGTGTAAGCAGGAAAGAAAACCGATCATCGTAGCCAAATCCCTAATGCTACCCTTAGGCATTGTGTGCGCATCAAGTTTGCTGACACTTTTGTTTGCTAATGGCTCCCAGCAACTACTTCCCCCTTGTTCAGATCTACCAGGGATGCGTAGAGGTATAACCTGCGAAGATGGACAGCCGATACTGATGGGAATTTTGGGTTTGAAAGTTTTTTTGGGATACATTCCCTTAATCTTTTGTGCCTACTACCTGATACGTAGCAAGAAAGAATTACTATTCCTCTCAAGGATGTTCACAGTTCTGGCTATTATTTGCTGTAGCCTTGCCTTTATTCAGTACATGATGCTCAAAACTGGTAGATGCGCTGGAACCCAATTCAGACACGGGGCTGCCTTATTCAAAGCTTCCCTAGATGCTAGATGTTTTGTGGGTGGGTCTTTATTGTATAGTCCTCAAGTGGGACAAATCCGCTTACCGGGAACCTTTGTTGCCCCTTGGCAGTGGGGCTGGTTCCTGATTTCTAATGCCTTTTTTAGCTTTGCTACTGCTTTCAGCGACCCCTCAGCTCGTTGGCGAAGTGTTGGTTTAGGTGCCATGGCATCGGTTTTTGTTCTGGCAGTAGTCTCTGGTCAGCGGATTGCTCTGGCTTTGGTGCCAACCGTAACTTTAATCTTGCTGGTTTTAACGGGTCAAGTCACTAACCTTAAACGATTTTTACCTATTTTGGGGGGATTAGGACTTTTATTGGGAATTGCTGCAACTGCTTTTCCTGAAGTAGTTCAGGAACGGATAGATAGTTTGATCGGTCGTTGGGAAGCTGCACCAGCGGATGATTTTATCCTTAATCAATTTGCTTTTACCTGGCATAGACTCAGAGGCTCATTAATTGGTCTGGGATTAGGACGAGCGACTAACTCTGCTCGTGTTTTCGGTAAAACCAGTTTGGTAGAAACTTGGTTTCCCAAAGTGATGCATGAAGTTGGTCCGCTGGGGCTGCTGACTTTTCTAGTATTTGTAACTGCGATTACTGTACTTACCTTCAAGGCTTACCGCTCAGTGAAAAACAAGGATTTGCGGAGTATCGGTGCCAGCTATTGGGTACTTATTTTGTTTATTAGCTACCAAACCTATTACTATCCCTTGGATGTAGATCCAGTGGCAGTCTATTATTGGTTGATTACTGGTGTTGTGCTCAAGTTGCCCGAAATCAATCGCCAAGAACAAGAGGAACTAGAGAAACTAGAGGCAGCACAGGCAAACGAGCCTCAACCTAAAAAGAAACGAGGTATGAAGGCATCGAAAAAGGGAAAAGGAAAACGGCAAAAGGGCAAAGGCAAACGACAAACGGTTTTTTCAACAGGTCTGCACGGATAACTGTTCCCTGTACTATGCTGGTATTGGTTTTACCTTTTAGCTTAAGAATTCTCGAACTTTCCATAAAACCACGGATGTCTAAGGATAGCATGTCACTTAAACTGTTATCGATTGTCGGCATTATCAGCAGTTAAATGCTTAAGGACAAAGTACTAAAAACAACGACAATGATTTCTGTAATTATCCCTACTTACGGACGGGAAGACCCTTTGCGGGATACCTTGGAAGATGTCCTGAAGCAAGACTACCCTGCTTTTGAAGTACTGGTTGTCGATCAAACTCGAACCCACAAACCAGAGATTCAATCTTATTTAGAGCAGCTGGCTAATGCTGGTAAGATTCGCTGGTTCCGGGTTGATTGGGCGAGTTTACCTGGGGCAAGAAATTATGGGGTAAGGCGGGCATCCGGGGACATTATTGTGTTTATCGATGATGATATCAAGATGCCACCGGGGTATTTAACTGCTCATGCTCGTAACTATGAACAATCCCCAGAGATTGGGGCAGTGGCAGGACGAGTATTTGACCGGATGAAGCTAGCGGAGAAAGGAGCAGCAGCAGATTCCCCCACTCCCTCTTACACTATTGAGGACTTGCCTAAGGAGGCGATGGACCCTGGGATTGCATGGTATTACATAGACTTAGTCCATACCGTTAAGCCCCAACGGGTTATCTCAGCCCGAGGCTGCAATATGTCTTTCCGCCGGGAGATTTTTACGAAGTATGGGCTGCACTTTGATGAACAGTTCCGGGGGAGTGCGGTTCGTGAGGAGTCGGATTTTTGTTTGCGATTTCGCCGTACTGGTTATCAAATTTGGTATGACCCAGATGCTTATTTAGTCCATTTAGGGGAAGAAACTGGGGGGTGTCATGATATTAGTACGCGATCGCTTGAGTATCAGTTGACCTTTTATCACAACCATTTCTTGATGGGGATGAAAAATCTTACCCTTAGTGAACAGCTACGGCTGTTTGGTCGTCTATTTGATTGCCACGTCTTAGGAAATCCTCCTTGTAATAAAAGTGGTTCCCCGATCAAAATTATTAGCCGTGCTGGTTTCTACATGTTGGGTTTTTTAAAAGCACTTGGTACACACATCAAATCTATCTGGGATGATGGTCAAATTTATACTCGGCTAGACCCTTAGAAGGTTGAAGGTTAAAAGGTTGAAGGTTAAAAGGTTGAAGGTTATAGGATTATACGGTTGAAGGTTAGACGGTTGAATCCAGTTTTTAAAACTTAAAACTACGATTAAATAAACCTAATCAGCTCTTGCCTTTTTAATGAAAAGCTTTAAAATTTAGGAGTCATACGTCAGGATATTAAATTCCTAATAATTTCAAGTGAATGGTGTTGTAATAACCAAAATTATTATAAGTATATTTGAAGCCAAAAACTAACTAAAAATACCTATTTTTTCCAGGGTTACCATTCCCTATTTACTAGTATTAAGTAGTTTGGTAATGCTTCCATAGCTAAGTTTAACTGAGATCTCGCACCATTGTGAGTAATCCTACATCAACCAAGCTGATTGATACTACGGGAACGCCAAGGGCGAACAACCTGCAACCTTCAACCTTCAACATCCAACCTTCAACATCCAACCTTCAACATCCAACCTTCAACATCCAACATCCAACCTCCAACCTTGGCCAAAGGCCACGCTACGCGAACAACCTTGGCCAAAGGCCACGCTACGCGAACAACCTTGGCCAAAGGCCACGCTACGCGAACAACCTTGGCCAAAGGCCACGCTACGCGAACAACCTTGGCCTTTCGGTCACGCTACGCGAACAACCTTGGCCAAAGGCCACGCTACGCGAACAACCTTGGCCAAAGGCCACGCTACGCGAACAACCTTGGCCAAAGGCCACGCTACGCGAACAACCTGCCACCATTAACTGTCAAAAAATTACCTATGAAAATATTAGTTGCTAGCCACTCCTATATTGTTGACCTTAACTGCGAGAAGTTACGAACACTCGCTCACTTAGAACCTAACATTGAGGTAACTGTGGTGGTTCCCCGGCGCTGGCGTCCTGGTGGTGTCCAAAATCGCATCATTGAAACCCAACCCCGTGAGGAAGGTTCATTTCGGGTGGTACCAGTGTCTAACTTTAGTGAAAATAATCAGGGGCTGCTGACATTTGGGCTAGATATTATCCCTTTATTGAAACAGTTTCGCCCCAATATTATTCAAGTGGAACAGGGAGCTAAGGCATTAGGTTATGCTCAATTTATTACCCTGAATAAGCTATTGGGACTGAAGGCGAAAAACCTATTTTTTACTTGGTGGAATCTGCCCTACCAGGTAAAATTTCCGGTGTCTGTGTTGGAAGGGTATAATCTGCGCCATACCGATGGATTGATTTGTGGGAATCAGGATGGGGTAGAAATCCTGCGACAACATGGTTATAACGGACCAGCTAAAGTAATGCCCCAATTGGGGGTAGATGAAAGCCTGTTTCGTCCCCAACCTCAGCCAGAGTTAAAACAGCAGTTGGGAATTCAACCCAATGACTTTGTGGTGGGATTTGTGGGACGGTTTGTAGAGGAGAAGGGATTACTGACTTTAGGTAAAGCCCTAGCTGGGTTATCTGGGATGCAGTGGAAGTGGCTGCTGCTAGGGCGTGGTCCCCTCAAGCCGATATTGATGGAAAAGGCGGCAGAGTGGGGAATTAAAGACCAACTGATTTGGCTTGAGAGTGTTCCCCATGACGAGGTACCTCGTTATATTAATGTGATGAATACTCTGGTGCTACCATCAGAGACTAATTATAAGTTTAAAACCTTAACTAGTGTAGGTTGGAAGGAACAGTTTGGTCATGTGCTGATTGAGGCGATGGCATCTAAAGTACCAGTAATTGGTTCGGATTCTGGAGAAATTCCCTATGTGATTGGGGATGCTGGGTTGGTGTTTCCTGAAAAGGATGAGTCGGAGTTACGACATTGTTTACAGCAGCTAATCAAGCAACCAGATTTGGCTGAGAAATTAGGAGATTTGGGTTATGCACGGGCAATGGAGCAGTATACGAATAAGGCGTTAGCTAAACAGCTGTTGAATTTTTATGAGGAATTAAGAATTAAGAATTAAGAATTAAGAATTAAGAATTAAGAATTGGGAATTCACCATTTTAGTATTAATAATTATCCATTCTCTATTATCTATTCTCCATTCTCCATTCTCCATTCTCCATTCTCCATTCTCCATTCTTCATTCTTCATTCTTCATTCTCCATTCTTCGCTACCACCTCTATGGACTGTTTTCACCCATTTCAACCGTTTAGGACGCACAGACATCCGAGCGGTTGTAGCGGCCATCACCACCATCCAGTGCAATAGATAAAGATTTCCCCTCAAGGTCTGCAATAGAGGAACCAACAGGTTAGAAACACCTAATCGTCGATTTTGATTGGTGCGGCGCAGCCCAACAAACATCCCAATCACTGATACGGTGACAGTTAGCCCAGTAATGGGGCTAAAAATAGGTAGACGGTTACGGGCAATAGCCATCAAACAGTCTGGTACAGCAGCAGTGGGCAAAAAGTACTGGATGATCAAGTAGGTAAATAAATCTAGAGTTTTCCGCAAACCTAGGCGGTTACTTACAATTAAACGCCAGTAATCTAGATAGCGCTGGTACCCTCCTTCTGCCCAACGGTTCCGTTGATGCCAGAGTGCGATCGCACTGGTGACT
Organism: Moorena sp. SIO3I6; assembly: GCF_010672095.1. Classification (NCBI taxonomy): domain Bacteria; kingdom Bacillati; phylum Cyanobacteriota; class Cyanophyceae; order Coleofasciculales; family Coleofasciculaceae; genus Moorena; species Moorena sp. SIO3I6. The sequence goes on from NZ_JAAHHU010000038.1 coordinate 38,311, forward strand.
CCTTCTTCTTCTACTGGCGGGTAATTGAGAAAGCCAATATCCCACTGATCCAGGTGTAGGCGAATGGTTAAATCTAAGTCGTCGGTGATGGTTTCTTCATTCCAGGCACCGCAACGCTGTAGTGCGCAACGTCGGACAAACTGACCATTGCCCCGCAATTCACCAATCCCACCCACTGCTATACGTTGCTGTTGGAAATAGCTGTCGAGAGCCATTTCTGCCATTTGCCCTCGTGTCCAGAAATTCAGTGCTGCATTTGCGATCGCTTTTCTGACCTGCACTGCTCCCACTCGCGGGTTATTAAATAAGGGCAACACCCGCCTTAGCATATCTTTGGGAACTTTAGCATCTGCATCAAATACTGCTACAATCTCGCCTTTCGTTAAACCAAGTACCTGATTGAGTGCTCCTGATTTCCCTCCCCCGGCATTAGCACTCCGGTGCAGTACCTTCAACTGGTCGTATGTTGCTGCTAACTTATCTAAGATTTCTGGTGTTTGGTCAGTACTGTGATCGTCAATTACCCACAGTTCATACTGATTTTTCGGGTAGTCTAATTGACATAGAGACTTAACTAAATTACTGATGACACTTTCTTCATTTTTTGCTGCTACTACCAGAGACACAAAGGGAAAATCGTCTTTCTCCTCATCTAAAAAGGGTTGAGGGGTTTTTAACGGTCGAGCCAGCAAGAACCGTAGGCAATGAATTCCTAATATCGTTGTTAAGCCCAAGCTCACCCAGATCCCCCAAGACACCAAATGCAGTGCTATGGTTATGCACCACACTATGGTTAACACTAAAGCTGCTTTGCGTCGGCGTCCTTCTAGTCCATGAAAAAATAAGCTAGTTTCAAACTCTTCCTCTGACAAGTTAGACAGCATAGAGCCAAGTTGGTTCAGCTCTTGGCTTGGCGCTTTTTCTGACCACGAATTCTCCGACATAAGCTATTTACTGCAACTACCAACGAAGGCCACTGATGCCTTATTCTATCCGAAATTGTTACAAAATTGTTAAATTCTCTCAAGGAAAGTATACTTTAGGACATAATATATCATCTCCGGTGTCAAGGGAACAGGCAACATAAACATCTGTTAACCTTTACTTCGACTGCTATAATTCTCATTCCACCTGAAGCGAGTCTGTTCAGGAAGTTTTGAGGCTTAGGGCAAGGTGTTATCTTAATGGTTAAGGGTGCCTAAAGCCAATAGCCTAATCCCCATCATTTATAACAGCCAGAGTTCCCGCTAGAAAACTCTGGCGACAGGCATGACGCTGAATCTTACCACTAGAGGTCTTGGGAATAGTACCTGGTTTGAGCAACAGAGCAGTATGAACCTGCAAATCGTGATGTTGTAAGACTGCTCGTCTGATTAACCGGATTAACTCCTTGGTATCAAGGGCATGGCCTTTCGCTCCATTGCCAGGATCAGAAGCGGCTAGCCGAGTAGATTTCCAATAGCTACGTTCTACCTCAGCAATCACCACTAACTGTTCCTCACCAGCAATATTCACGGAAAATCCTGCCGAACACGTGGGTCTGAGCAAGGAGTGGGTGTTTTCTACGGTCCATTCAATATCTTGGGGATAGTGGTTACGACCATTAATAATAATCAGATCCTTCAGACGACCAGTAATAAATAATTCACCATCGAGCATGAATCCCAAGTCACCGGTGCGTAGAAATGGCTTTTCCCCCATCGGTGCTAGGGTTACGCCAAAGTTGTGTTTTGTTGTTGCCGGTTGATTCCAGTAACCTTGGGCAATGCTTGGTCCTGATACCCAAATTTCTCCCACTTGTCCTGGTTCACATGGGGTCAAGGTTTCAGGATGGACAATTACAATCTGCTGGTCTGGCAGGCTTTGACCACAGCCTACCAGAGTAAGGGTACCTTCTTGATCAACACTAGCTGGGACAACCTGATTTTGCTCCAGTGCTGCCCCCTCAACTGTTTTTAAGACAATTGGGGCACTTTTGATACCACCAGAAACCATTAAGGTGGCTTCAGCCATGCCATAGCAAGGGTAGAATGCTTCTCGGCGGAAGCCACAGGAATCAAACTTTGTGGCAAACCGCTCTAAAATGGCCGAGTTAATGGGCTCAGCTCCGTTAAAGGCAATGTCCCAACTACTCAAATCCAAGTTTGTTAGTTGTTCCGGCTTGATTTTGCGATCGCATAAGTCGTAACCAAAGTTTGGTCCTCCACTGCTGGTGGCTCGATAGTTGGAAATTGCTTTTAACCAGCGGATCGGACTTTGCAAAAACATCAAGGGGGACATGAGAGTAGCTGGAAAACCGCCGTATAGAGGTTGGAGTATGCCACCAATCAGACCCATGTCATGGTACATCGGCAACCAACTCACCACACTGCTCTGGTCGGTGTGCTCAAAATACTGATAGATAGCACCTGAATTATGGACTAGATTGCTGTGGCTAATCATCACTCCCTTCGGGGCAGCGGTTGAACCAGAGGTGTATTGGAGAAAAGCTAGGGTGCTACCATCTATAGCTGGTTGCTGCCATGATTGAGCTAAGTTGCCGTTGATGTTTTCTGTGGCTAGCCAGTGCAGTGTCTTCAGTTCTGGAGCTTGAGTAAACCGTCGCTCTAAATTAGACAGGATTGCTTGGGTAGTTAGGGCTACCCTTGCCAGGGAATCCTTGACAATTGCCTGAACACGGACAAGGGAGCGGTTTGGTCTAGGAGGATAAGCGGGGACAGCTACAACCCCAGCGTACAGACACCCGAAAAATGCACAAATATAGTCTAGACCAGGAGGATACAGTAGTAGGGCAGTTTCTCCTTGGGAATATATTGATTGCAGGTGAAACGCGATCGCTTGGGCTTGTTGCTCCAACTGTTGGTAAGTCAGAGTGACCTGTTCGGTTTCTCCATCCACCAAAAAGGTATATGCGATCGCATCTGGCTGGTTAACTGCTCTGTAGCGCAGGATATCAACTAATGTGGCTGCTTGGAGAATAGTTTGTGACACCTTTTACCCCTGCACTCAACAACTTACACAAAACAACTTACACAAAACATTTAAAATCATTACTTTAGCCTAATTCCGACATAACCAACTATGCTCCAATTTAGGATTTTTAGGTTAGGAGCTTCGAGTAACAATAATTTATTTTACTGGAATTAATTTTTAACATACATTTGGTAAATAATACATCAATTATTAACAATCATTCCCATTCCCACACTTCCGACATTCTTACCGAAATTACCTATTTCATAGTTAGACTAATTTGCTGCACCGATGCCATCCAAACAACTGTAGTTTGTTAAATAAATTGGGGAACAAAGCAAAGAGGAGACGTATTTGAATATTTTCAAGCTAAAAGGCTCATCATAAGTTCCCACCCATTCTTGGTTTTTCTCAATCCAGCTGGCGATTGTCTTAGCCACTTTTTCAGCAGGAGGAGCAGAATTGACTCGGTTAGCTCGGATTTTATAACCTTTTTCATTGAGACGGTTCACTGGTGCCCAAGCCAAGGGACCGCTGATCACACCAGGACGGTAAAGCCTCATGGGAATTTGATGATTGCTGGCGTGGTAAACGATTGGTCCAACACCTGACCAGTAATAGTGCAAAGGGATTTTACCAGAATGATAGAGTGGACCAAAACAAGAAGGGCTACCATCTGCGATGGAACCAATAGCAACAACATCTAGGGGTCGCTCGCGCTTTAGCTTGGCTGCTTCGAGGGCTACCAATGCTGGCCAACTGTAGTTAACACGGTTCATCGATTCTACTATCTCAACCAGTGGCACTCCTCCATCCCCTACCTCAGTTTCGATTTGTCCTGCATTCAGGATAATCACATCGGGGTCATACTCAAGCAACTTTTGGGCATCTTCAAGGGTTTGTTGTTGAGACACACACAATGTATTGAAATAGTTACCTTCGAGGGTTTCTTGACGGGTTACACCAACTACTTGCCAACCACGATTGATGTACTCTTGACCTAACGCACTGCCGAGGGTGCCGGAAATTCCTGTGATTACAACAGTTTTCATGCTAACAAGTCTCGTTAATATAATCTGCCACTCGCAGTGCATTAGCTACTATGGTTAAAGCAGGACTAACCCCCAAAGAGGTTGGCATAAATCCACCATCCACAACAAATACATTGTCATGATCGTGCAAACGGCAGTATGGGTCAAGCACTGATGTTTTGGAATCGGTACCAAAACGTGTGGTGCCCACTTGATGGGCTGTGTGACGATCATCTTTATCCCCGGTGGCACCAAACATGAATACTACCCCAGCATGGCCCATCACTTTCTTGAGCTGGCCCATACATATAGTAACGGGAGCGGTAAATATCGTAAGGATGAAATTTGTGGAATAGATGGATCGCTCCTGTGTTGCTAACCTCTACCCTATTTTCCGGTTGGGGCAAGTCTTCGACAAATCCTGTCATCGCCAGCTTCCGTTTGAGTAGGAATTTTGCGATCGCATCTGGAATTGGTACCGGTAAATTTTCTTGTATGCTCAGATGCCCAGGGATTGGCACGGTTTGGGAATACCCGAGCTTATGGGGAAAATCCCCTGAACCAAAATAAAGATCCGTGAACCCTAACTGCTTGATGAAGGTATCTGCGCCACCGGTAGGTTTGCTAAACAACCCAGCCGCCAAAGCACCGAAATGGTACATATAATTTCTGCCAACCTGACCACTACGACATAAGATTTAGGATATCAAAGGTAAGAGGGGAAAAAACCTGTGTACCTCGTAGGGAGCAGGAAAGAAAGAAAAGGTAACAAAGAAAAGGTAAAAAATTATTTTTACCTCTGCAGTCTTGATTCAGGAAGTACGATAAAAGCGATGCATCGCTATTCCCTATTCCCTATTCCCTATTCCCTATTCCCTATTTCTTCAAGAGCCAGCAAACACCTTATCTAAGCGTTTTTCCCATTTTTTCTGATTAGCCATAGCATCTTGAACGTAGGGTGACCAAGCAATTAGTTTAATAAATAATAGATTAATCCATGAAGCAGGAAAACGGAGGGGTCTAACAATATCTAGAAATAAAACCACCCGGATTCCATCGGTTTCATTCCATACCTCATGGGGGAAGGTATCATCAAATATCATCGCTTTTCCTTCTTCCCAATAGCGAATGTCGTTACCAACACGAATCCGACAATTTTCCTTTGGTTCAGGAACACGTAATCCTAGAAGACATCTGATTACCCCTTTATAAGGTCCCCTGTGTTCAGGGATATGCTTCCCAGGTAATAGGATTGAAAAAAATGCCGTTTTCATACCTGGAATTTTTTCGATAATACGAGTGGTTTCCGGACAGTTTTTACAATTTTGTTTAGATTTAATTCCATAGCCATAAAAGCCATAGGTTTTCCAGCGATTATCTGTGCTGAGATAATCTCCCTGGTCTGGGGAAATATCTTGGAAGGTGGGTAGACTATCTCTATATTTCAAGACTTGATCGAGCTCTTGGCGAATCCTCATCGATTGAGATTCTAACTCTTCCACCCAATTAAATTGGTCAGGCTCAAAGAAGGTTGAATTACCAATTAATGAATAATTAGTAATTAGCTTTTCCAACTTGTAGATAAGTGTTTTCCCAATACCATAGATCAGGAAATTTCTGGCTTTTTCCCTAAGAGCCTCTAAATAACGTTTCATAGTTAATTAAATTAGCTGCGCTTAGAGGTATATTTTACCATACATAATTATTTTTTTGACTGGTTGCTAAAAAAATTCATAAATTGCTAGTGATGGTCGCAATTAGTAACTGGTAATTAGTAATCTTTAACACATTTAATAGCAAAGGGAATAGGGAACAGCGGATCTGGGAATAGGGAGCAGCGGATCTGGGAGTAGGTAATATGGCATCAAAAATTATGACAATTCCTAGACGGATCCCTAAATCATCCCAATAATAACGTTAGGATTCTGAGCCACCAACATTCAACTGACTCAACAGATCGGTAATACTACGGGGCTGTTGTTGACTCTGTCGCCATTCACCTACTGCTTCTAAAGTTCCATCAAGAAATCGCAGCCGACATTCCCGACGTTTAATCTTCCCACTAGAGGTCTTGGGAATACTTCCGGTTTTGAGCAGCACAATCCCATAAACATCAGCAATATGCTCTTGGGCTACTGCTTGACGAATGGCTGCCACTACTTCATCAACCACTAAGTGTCTAAGGTAATTCCGCTTTATCTCTTGAGCAATAACTAATCGTTCTTCCCCTTCTAAATCTACGGAAAACGCTGCACTAGCATTGGGTCGCAGAGCTGGATGACTCTTCTCAACAGTTGCTTCAATATGCTGGGGATAGCGGTTGTTTCCCCAGAGGATCATCAATTCTTTGAGGCGACCGGTGATAAACAGTTCCCCATCTTGTAGGAATCCTAAGTCTCCAGTACGCAGAAATGGTCCAGTGCCGGTGTCTTTTATATAGGCACCAAATGTCCGTTCTGTTTCCTCTGGTTGATTCCAATAGCCCTTGCCGACACCATTACCAGATACCCAAATTTCGCCGACTTTATTCTCTGGACACTCTATTAGGGTTTCCGGGTCAACAATTACCACGTGATCATCTAACCAGGGCTGACCACAGCCGACAATCCTTTGTGTTCCCTGTTGGTCTTTCGTAGCAGCTACCACCTGATTTTCTCCTAGGGCACCTTGCTCAACATACTTAATCACCGGAGGGTTAGCTTTCAATCCCCCGGAAATAAATAATGTGGTTTCAGCCATACCGTAGCAGGGGTAAAATGCTTCTGGTCTAAACCCACAAGGTGCAAAGGTCTCGGCAAACCGTTCTAGGGTTTCGGCTCGAATCGGTTCAGCACCGGAAAACGCTACTTCCCAACTGCTGAGGTCTAGAGTTTCCATCTGTTCCGGAGTGACCTGGCGACACAATAGGTCATAGGCAAAATTGGGACCACCACTGGTGGTGGCTTTATAGCGGGAAATGGCTTGGAGCCAGCAAACGGGTTTCTGTATCAAGGCTACTGGTGACATGAGTGTAAGGGGAAATCTCCCATAGATGGGCTGGATCACGCCACCAATCAAGCCCATATCATGAAACAAGGGTAACCAGATCACTCCTTGACTGTTAAGGGTATGCTCGAAGCACTGATAGATCAAGGCTGAGTTGTACAGAATATTACCATGGGTCACCATTACCCCTTTTGGCTTACCGGTAGACCCTGAGGTGTACTGTAGAAAGGCTAAGCTATCCTGATCTGGGCGCTCGGTTTCAATCCAGTCTGATGCTAGAGACGGGGAAATTTCGTTGGTTTCTATCCAGGACAGTTCAGTTAAGGTTGGGGCTAATTCTGGATTCGAGGCACACTGCTGCTGGATTCTTTTCCAGAGGTCTGTGGTAGTAAGGGCTACTGTGGCTTGGGAAGAAATGACCCGCTGCTGTAATTGGGCAATAGCCTGTTTCGACCGGGGGGGATTAGCGGTCACTGCTACAACTGAGGCATACAGACACCCAAAGAAAGCGGCAATGAACTCTAAACCAGCGGTATAGGGGTAGACTAATAAGGCACGGGAGCCCCTGGCAACTAGAGACTGTAGCTGAGCAGCAATGGCTCTGGCTTGTTGATCTAACTGTTGATAGGTCAGATGACCAGATTCTGTTTCCCCGTCTGCTAGGAAAGTGTAAGCAATTTGGTTAGGTTGGTTTAGCGCTCTATCGACCACGAGATCGACTAAGTTGGAGTATTTAGCTTTATGGTTTGCCATTATGCGATCGCGAATTATCCCTGCTTTGTTTCCCCTCATACCAAGCCTAGAGGCGAAGTTACCAGACCCAATCAACAAAATCTGCATCTTACGAAACAGATTTTTAGATGAAAAATAGCTTACCTGTCAAACGCTATCGGCGCAAGAGGGTAGACTTGACTTGATTGATAGAATTTTTCACAAGTTTTAGTAGTTCGTGGCAAAATAACCATCAAGTCAACCCCAAAAATAGCAATTCATTGGCTTCAAGAGTGACAACTAGACCGAAATAGAGGCATAATCTCTGTTTAGAACATTGTTAGCTGTTGAAGGTTCACAACTAGACTCAATGATCGAAAAGTCATGGAGGGGTAAGGGCAGACGATCACCCAGTGCCAGTAACTGGAGTTGGGTGATCTAATCTTTTAGTGTGGTGAAGGAGTGCAACATGGAATTGTTGAACCAGGTCTGGAACGGGAAAGAAAGCTCACCGACCACTATGGTTACGAGTGATCACAAATCTACCGTCAGTTCCCCAAAATTATCTAAAGCAGCATCAAGCATTGCGACTTGGTTAGTGTCCAAGCTAGCAGAAGTACTTGAGCTGGATGCCCAAGAAATCGATATTCATCGGGATTTTACCGATTATGGTTTGAATTCGATTGAAGCTGTCAACCTATCCGGAGAGCTGGAGAATTTCCTTGGACATCGGCTTTCCCCAACCCTTTTATGGGATCACGACAATATTGAGGCATTGGCTGAGTATTTGGCGGAATACGTTGCTAAACAACCAACAGGAAACTCACAAGCTCACCTAGAAACCTCGTCAAGGAGGTCAATACCGGAAACGAATGGTCATATATTATCGGCCAAAAACGGTCTAATCCCAAATCAAGATGCAGAAAAGCTAGACAATCAAGATATCCCACCGGAATACCATAATTTCCACCTATACCCAGAATACCGCAAACTGCAATTGCAACAGGAGGAAATCAAAGCGCTGGGGGTCAACAATCCTTTCTTTACCCCCCAAGAACGGGTGGTAAACAATACCACACAGATTGGTGGCCGAGAACTGATTAATTATGCCACTTATAATTATCTGGGGATGTGTGGTGACCCAGTTATTTCTCAAGCAGCAAAGGATGCCATTGATCGTTATGGTACCTCCGCCTGTGCTAGCCGTCTGTTGTCAGGGGAAAAACCGTTACATCGAGAGCTCGAAAAAGAAATTGCTGAGTTTATTGGTACTGAGGATAGTATCGTCTATGTGGGCGGTCATGCTACTAACGTAACTACTATTAGTCACTTATTTGGCAAAAACGACCTAATCTTACATGATTCTCTGAGCCACAACAGTATTCTACAGGGATGCATCCTGTCGGGAGCGAGCATTATTGCTTTTCCTCATAATGACTGTCAGGCATTGGAGAAAATACTCCAGGAGCGTCGTCACCACTATCAACGGGTACTGATTGTGATCGAAGGGGTTTACAGTACTGATGGTGACATTCCCGACTTGCCTCAGTTCATTGCAGTCAAGAAACGCCACAAAGCTTTCCTGATGGTAGATGAAGCTCACTCCATCGGGGTACTGGGCAAACATGGTCGAGGGGTTGGTGAGTTCTGTGGGGTTGATCCCGCTGATGTAGATTTGTGGATGGGTACCCTCAGCAAGTCATTTGCTAGCTGCGGTGGCTATATTGCTGGTTGCGCTGCTGTGGTAGAATACCTCAAGTATACCTCCCCCGGATTTGTCTATAGTGTTGGCATAGCCCCCCCTAATGCAGCCTCGGTCTTGGCTTCCATAAGGCTACTCAAGGCAGAACCAGAGCGAGTTGCACTGTTGCACCAGCGAGCTAAACTTTTCCTGGAATTAGCCCAGAAACAGGGACTCAACACAGGGACGAGTAAAGATTCTCCGGTGATTCCAATTATTGTGGGAGATGCCTTGAAGTCGGTGCAACTCTCTCAGAATCTGTTTAAGCGTGGTATCAATGTCCCGTTTATGTTCTACCCGTCGGTGCCACAAAATGCTGCCCGCCTGCGCTTCTTTATCACCTGTAACCATACGGAGGAGCAAATTCGCTTTACGGTGAACACCCTGGCTCAAGAAGTAGCAAAGCTCCAGCAGGACGATAGTACCCAGATATCACCCTTAGAGTAACTAAGAGTAACTATCTGATAGTAACTATACTGCACACGGTCATAACCTGAGCTTATTGATGATCCCTTAACAAGGGGTAACTCTCAGTTGAGGCCGGTGCTAAGTATAACTACTGACAGGTAAATCTAAGGGAAAACTGGCAACTTACAGATTACAAACCCCGTTGGCGGATTGAGTGGAAATTAACTCGGGGATCAGACTATATATATTAGCAAACCTTAGTAACTAACTGGGGAATAGTCTCCCACCCCGTTACCTACCTAATATTTACCTAACCTAATAGTTAGTGGCTGACAGGTAATCCGCCAACGACATCTTTCCAACTCTGGTTAAGTTAAGCCAGCTTTGATCAATTGATAAATTCGGATAAATCAATTCCGGAAAACCTAACTATCGTTTCAGGTGCTACTTATGCGAGTTTTACTGCTATATCCTCTGTTTCCCAAAAGTTTCTGGTCAATGGAGAGAACCATTGAGTTGGTGAATCACAAGGCACTGATGCCACCCCTAGGTTTGGTGACAGTAGCGGCGATATTACCTCAGACATGGTCCTTTAAACTGCTTGACCGCAATGTATCTGAGGTAACGGAGGCAGAATGGGATTGGGCTGAGATAGTGATTATCTCAGGTATGATCGTCCAGAAAAAAGATTTCCTTGAGCACATTCAGGAAGCTAAACGCCGTGGGAAAAAGGTAGCCGTGGGTGGTCCTTACCCGACTACCTCACCCCACGAGCCTGAAGCGGCTGGGGCAGATTACTTGATTTTGGATGAAGGGGAAATTACCCTACCCATGTTTGTGTCAGCGATTGAACGGGGCGAGACTAAAGGGGTGTTCCGTGCTAATGGTGAGAAGCCGGATGTGACTGAGACCCCAATCCCCCGTTTTGATCTTCTCGACCTGGAAGCCTATGACACCATGGCAATCCAGTTCTCTCGGGGCTGTCCATTTCAGTGCGAATTCTGCGATATTATTGTCCTCTACGGTCGCAAACCCCGCACCAAAACTCCCGAGCAGTTGTTAGCTGAACTAGAACGCCTCTTAGAACTGAATTTCCAAGGGGGGATTTTTCTAGTAGATGACAACTTTATTGGCAATAAGCGCAATGTCAAGATTCTGCTGAAAGCCATGAAAGTCTGGATGGCTGAACACGAGTATCCTTTTAGCTTCACCACAGAAGCTTCAGTGGATTTGGCTCAAGACCAAGAACTGATGGACCTGATGGTCGATTGTAATTTTAAAGAGGTCTTTTTAGGCATTGAAACTCCTGATGAAGACAGCCTTACCCTGACAAAAAAGTTCCAAAATACTCGAGATTCTCTGAGTGAATCCGTGGATGCAATTACCCAGGCAGGTATCAGGGTGATGGCAGGGTTTATCATGGGCTTTGATGGGGAAAAACCTGGCGCAGGCGATCGCATTGTCCAGTTTATTGAGAAAACCTCGATTCCTATTGCCTTGTTTAGTATGTTGCAGGCATTGCCTAATACTGCTCTGTGGCATCGCCTTGAAAAAGAAGGACGACTTCTCGATGGTGGGGCTAATATTAACCAAACCACTTTGATCAATTTTGTGCCAACTCGGCCAGTGGAAGAAATTGCTCGTGAATATGTGGAGGCGTTTTGGACTCTGTATGACCCAGAGCGATTTTTAAACCGCATCTACAACTACTTTATGAAGCTGGGTCTACCAAGGCATGGTGTATCTCGTCCGATCGATTGGGTGATTATCCGGGCGCTACTGACCATATGCTGGCGACAAGGGGTTCTTCGTAAGACCCGCTGGACTTTCTGGAATAGTCTGTTTAAGCTGATTCAGCAGAAACCGAAAGTTGTGGGCTCTTTCTTTGTGGTTTGTGCCTACGCAGAACACTTCCTGGAATATCGCCAAATTGTTCGTGACCAAATTGAGGCTCAGCTGGCTGAATTTATGACGAATAAACCAGCACCTTTACCAGCTAAGAATGAGGAAGTGGCGGTAAGCGAATCCGCGATCGCATAATTCATTTTTAGTTTAGGGAATAGGGAGTAGGGAGTAGGGAGTAGGGGGCGTTGCTTAATAATGGAATGATTTTAAGAGTCAGGTAGAATGGGCATCTGTGGAATGGGCATCTTGCCCGTGACCGGAATGGGCATCTGTGGAATGGGCATCTTGCCCGTGACCGGAATGGGCATCTGTGGAATGGGCATCTGTGGAATGGGCATCTGTGGAATGGGCATCTTGCCCGTGACCGGAATGGGCATCTGTGGAATGGGCATCTGTGGAATGGGCATCTTGCCCGTGACCGGAATGGGCATCTTGCCCGTTATCAATATTTTCGCGCGGGCAGGATGCCCACTCTACTCCTATTCATTCCAAGACTGACCCAACGCCCCCGATTCCCGATTCCCGATTCCCGACTCCCGACTCCCGATTCCCGACTCCCGACTCCCTGTTCCCTATAGATTCAACCATGACCTTCAATCAACAGCACGCTATTATCACAGGGGGTTCCAGTGGGATTGGCAAAGCTACTGCCAAATTATTAGCCCAGAAGGGAGCTAATCTGACCTTGATTGCTAGGGATACAGCTAAGCTAGAGCAGGCTAAAGTCGAGCTTGAAGGGATGCGAAGGCATCCGCAAGCAAAAATTATCACTATTTCTGCTGATGTTTCCCAGCAGATACAGGTAGAAGCAGCTATTGAGCAAGCAATTGACCAAATCGGTCCGGCTGACCTATTAATCACTAGCGCTGGTATTGCTCATCCCGGTTACTTCCAAGAGCTGCCCATAGAGGTATTTGAACAAACCATGGCAGTTAACTATTTTGGTTCCCTCTATGCTATTAAAGCAGTACTACCCAGCATGGTAGAGCAACAAAAGGGTCATATTGTACTGCTATCTTCCGGTGCTGGACTGATTGGTATTTATGGCTATACCCCTTACTGTCCCAGTAAATTTGCCTTGCGGGGTTTAGCGGAATCCTTGCGCGGTGAGTTAAAGCCCCAAGGTATTCATGTTTCTATTGTCTATCCTCCCGATACCGATACCCCACAACTGGAAGCAGAAAATAAAACCAAGCCCCTGGAAACTAAGATGATTACTGGCAGTGCCCAGATGTGGAGTGCAACTGCTGTAGCGAATCAGATTGTACGAGGTATTGAGAAAAAGCAGTTTGGGATCATGCCAGGATTCGAGATGAGATTACTAGGCCGGTTCCATAGCTTGCTCGCTCCGGGATTGAATTGGTATTTTGATCGGATTGTTGCAGGGAATAGGGAATAGGGAATAGGGAATAGGGAATAGGGAATAGGGGGAAGACTAGTTTGAAGGATTAGACAGTCGGGAGTCGGAACCCACCCCTAACCCCTCCCAGGAGGGGAACGGGAGTCGGGAGTCGGATAATTACCCTTAATAAAAATCTCCCCATCTCCCCATCTCCCCATCTCCCCATCTCCCCATCTCCCCATCTCCCCATCTCCCCAGCCTCTCTATCAACTACAAGGCATCAGCTGAGTTAAGCGCAGAACGATCTGATCAATTCCCTTTTCTAAGACTTTGCCTGACTGGGATGGTTGATTAACCATGATGCTAAACACAATAGTTCCGTAATCGGGATGTTCTAGATATCCAGACAGAGCTTTCACTCCTCTGAGGGTGCCGGTTTTGGCTTGAACTTTGGTTTGTGTAGAGGGATGACGCAACCGATTTTTCAGAGTACCGCTCACTCCCGCAACTGGTAAAGAAGCGAAGAAAACTTCATTATTATTAGCATCACTCATCCCTTTGAGAGTGGTTACAAATACCTCCGGAGTCGCTAAATTTTTCCGGGATAAGCCAGACCCATCTACCAATCGATAACTATTAGGGTTAACTCCTAATTCCGCCAAAGCATCCTGCACTACTTCTGACCCGCCAATATAGCGCAATAAGGTATCAGCATAACTATTGTTGCTTTTTAGATTCGTTATCTTCACCCATTCTTCCATTGACTTAGAGCGAATCGGAGTATTGGGATGAAGCTTGTTTAATGCTGCCGCTGTAGTTAATAGTTTGATGTTAGAAGCAGGGATAAAGTATTGATTAGCATTGTGGCTGTAGAAAACCTTCTCTTCCGATAATGATTCAACCACAATCCCCCATTTCCCTCTGGCAAAGGAAGGATGATCGATAATCGAGTTAATTACTGGTGGCAGAAACTCCGGACAAATGCCATTCTTGTTCGTTTCCGGAGGAGGAACAGGGATTTTAATGGAATCGGGAGGAGCTATTTCTGGAGGAACCACAGAAATTTCCAGAGATTTTCCCTCTTGCCTTAAGTCCGCAACTGTTCTAGCGCTAGCTTTTCTAGACGTAATAGGAGATACCGTAGTCAGCACAGCTACAGTTAGCATTCCTAAGGATTTCAACCAATAATTCAATTGGGTCATAGTGAGGTAGTCGTGTTGCTACAGTTCAACAAGCACTAACAGATCAAAAAAAGCCTTGGTAGTTTAGGGTTTTATCCCAAACTACATCCTACAATACCTTTGACAAAACTGAAGAATTTTTCGTTGCTTAATTAAAAATAATCATACCGAAAATACCGACATTATAATACTACCGAGAGAGACTATAACTAGTCTTTCAATATTCCTGAATTTTATTCAAAAATAGATTAAATTTCTATGAATATTAGATGAATTTATCCATTTTTTTTTAAGGTTGTTCGCCCAAGGGGTTGCGGTAGGGAAGGTTGAAGGTTGAAGGTTGTTCGCGTAGCGTGGCCATTCGCGTAGCGTGGCCCAAAGGCCAAGGCCAAGGTTGTTCGCGTAGCGTGGCCATTCGCGTAGCGTGGCCCAAAGGCCAAGGCCAAGGTTACAGGTTGTTCGCGTAGCGTGGCCATTCGCGTAGCGTGGCCCAAAGGCCAAGGCCAAGGTTACAGGTTGTTCGCGTAGCGTGGCCGAAAGGCCAATCGCATTCAGGATTAGACCTCGCACAGTCAAACAGCAAAAATCATCTGCACCGGTTAGGGACGGGCTCGCACTCATTTTCTCGGTAGCCAGTTTTGGGACAGCCCGCCCGAAAATTGTCACAGGCAAGATGCCCGTTCCACAACAAGATGCCCATGGCACCCACCGGGTCCGCTGCCAAAAAGGAACGGGCAAGATGCCCATTCCACAGATGCCCATCAAGGCTACGGGCAAGATGCCCATTCCACAGATGTCCATTCCACCAGATGCCCATTCCGGTCACGGGCAAGATGCCCATTCCACAGATGCCCATTCCACAGAGATAATTGTGATTTTTTGGTGCCATTATGGAAGTAGCTCCTATTTAGGTGGGAGAAAAGCCGCGCTGGGGATGATTAACGGGCATATCCAGCGCGGTTATTAGTTTCAGTCTGTACTTTCTATACTATACATAACTACTCGAAAAAATGCAAGGGTTGATTAAACTTTGTTACATTTATTTACAATTAACTTTACTGGCAACTTTTGAACTCAATTATGTGTAATTAATTGTTAGTTTTTTTGTTAGCTTAGCAGTTAACTATTACCTGATAATTTGCTCTTTATTTAATTTCATAGTTAGGTAGGGTGGGCAGTGCTTGAAACCGATAATAACAGATAGCGTTCGCGTAGCGTGGCCGAAAGGCCAATCGCATTACCAGGCACTGCCCACCCTACGATTATCAATTTTGTACTGCTGTCATAACAATAGAATTTAAATTAAAACCAGCTTAGGCTGACTGCTGATCGCTGATCGCTGAATGCTTAGGTGACATCTTCATACAAAGCCTCAATACTAGTAATAAAATCAACACTTTCTAAATTAATTTCACTACCTGGATCATAAAATTGCAATGTCCAAATTCCCTGGGCATTACGGCGGAAGCAGTCTAGGCGCTGATGGTCTTGGCTAATTAAGACATATTCCACCAATGCAGGGCTATTTCATTCTAAAAAGTTGCTTAAGCGTGTCTAGACCAAAAGAACAAAGTCGTTGAGCTTGTGCCATATTTTTAAACATTTGGTCACGGTATAAATTGAGTGTAAAATTACGAGCTATGG